>JASHPN010000204.1 GCA_030038175.1 Verrucomicrobiia bacterium | reverse complement strand
GAAAGTAACGTGAAGTCCGCGCGGTTGCGAGCGGGTTTTTTTACGGCGCGTTTCCGATCCCAGCCGGCGGTGTGGTGGTCATGCGCTCCAAGGACACTCGAGTGACCAGTGGAATCAGCCCGGCGTTTGTGGCCGCCGTATATACCCGCACTGCGTTTGTGGCATTCAAGCAATAATCCACGGTAAATACGGGAATTCCTGCCTGGAGATACTTTCGATATTGTTGAAGCAAAGCACCTGTCGAATCATCGCCCGTGCCATCATTGGCAGTATCGCCGCCCTCCGGGCTGTCCCAGTCCGCATCAGCCTTTCCACTAAACCAGGTATCTTCGAATGATACACCATCAACCACTTCCGCGTAAGCCGGGTCATCATCAATCAAAGACGGGGCATTTTGGGCAATCAGGACCCCATGTTTTTTGCGGACCTCCTGCCGGATGGCGCCGACGAAATTCACCATAGCGCTGGCAGGATTAATACCTTCCCGCCGGGCTTCGGCCTTCACGTGTTTCTCATCGTACGCTTCCACCCAATCGAGATAAACGCCGTCAAAGCCAAATTCCATGATCTTTTTAATCAAACCGTCCTTGCCCAGCCATAACGCCTCCCATTGCGGGTTCCAAAAAGCAACACAAACATCGCCCTGCCATCCATCCGGATCGGGGGCCAGCAAGAACGCCGGTTTGCCGCGCGAGATCCATGTCGGTCGCCGCCAGTTTTTGTTCCAATAGGTCCGGAATTGTTCGGCTTCGCCAATGTCCACGTAAGCAATGACCAATCGCCCCGGTTTGCCGGCTTTCAGCGCTGTGACCATTGCCCGGGCGTCGAAATTCTCATTTCCCCGAATCGTAAATGTGGGTTCAACGATGAGCAGGTCGTAGCGCGATTCTGCCAACCGTTTAACCGCTGCCGGCTGCTCCAGGCCCTGCAATTGATACATAAAAGTATGTATGAACCTTAGAGGATTGATTGGTTCCGCGAGCTGCCCGCGGACGCAAAATGGAGCCGTAAAGAGACAGAAAATCCCGACGGCACCAATGCGGACGGCATGATGGCGGGGAGATTTCACTAAAAGAGTTGAGTCCCGCGGCCATCCTCTGTCAATGCCGAAGTCTTATTGTCCAAATTGCCGTCCAACCACCACGCCGTTGGAAACGACGATGATGATGCCCGGGATTTTCGGATCCACTTTAGGGGGCGTGGGCGGAAATTGGTAGGAAAGGTATTTTCCGCCGTTGGCCAGCGATACGGTGGCATTGGCGCCCAGGAATTCATAAACCTCGCGCTCACTCATGCCGTTGGGGATTATTTTCTCGGCCGTTTCACGGGTGAGCACCGGCTTGGACCCGGGCAAGACGATGACCACTTCAAAGCCCCGATAAAACGGCGGAACATGCTCCTGCCAGACGCGCCAGCCCACATCCTGGGAAAGCCGAACGCGAAAAACCGGGCGATCGGTATGGCGCGCGACCAGGCTCACTTCAGCCAAATAGGGGAGTTTGGCCAGCCGCGCCCGGAACTCTTCGAAAATGGTCCGCGCCTGATCAATCAATCGGGGAGCCTGGGAAGGGTGCGTGCCGGCGTTGATCTCTTTGCGCTCTTCCGGCGTCAAATGTTTGAGGTGCCACTTCCACAAATGGCGGCGGAGTTCTTCAAATTGCCTTTTGAGGCGCGCCTCAAGTTTCGGGTTGCCCGGATGCAGAAAGGACGTGATGCGTTCGCGTTCCCGCCATTCTTCCAGCGACCGATAACGCAAATGGCGGGGCTTCAAAAATTCAAACATGTCTCGATAACCTCCAGTGCCTTAACCTTCGCCTTGCCATGAGCGTGAGTCAAGCGGCCGTCGCGGTAATTTTGATTTTTAATTCCGCGGTGATATTCATTCCGCCGGGCAAGGACGAAAATTGCGGTTGGTATCCGACGTGCTTTTCGGGAAGAGAACAAAGAAACGGCGCCAAAAGCCAATGAAAAGAGTTGAGAACGCTTTTGGCGTCGTATTTATTTTTCCAACCGGCGCAAAAAGCGGCACGGCACAGGCAGGATGGCTGTGCCATTAATTGTGAATAACTTTTTCTGAAATTTCTTTGTAAACAAACTGAAAGTATGGGAAAACGAACCCGGTGTTTTGACCCGATTTTAACGAACCGGGGAATCAGGGGATAAGGAATCGGAATCGGATCGGAAACCATTGAATGCGTGACAGAAGCGTCATTTTTTGGTTCTTAGAATTTGCGGCAGTAGAAGGAGTGTCCCCATTTACCCATCGGCCACCTGGCGAAGAAAGCCGGGTGGGCGAGAGGTTTCAATGGGAATTGATTCAGAAACGCAACGCGGCCGGAGTCGTTGCCGCTTATAAGCTGTTTTCATTTTTCAGTACGAACCCATTAGGTCTAATTTCCCCTGATGAGTGGAAAAAGTTTCTAAAATGTCACGCAGCCGCAACAGTCTTTGAGGTAAACTGAGCACGCCAATGAGTTTTTAAATTAATCTAAAATAAATAGAACGGAGCTGAAATCATGAAGACGATCAGAATATTATTACCGCTAGTTTTTATTTTAACCAGCCTTGGCGTCCGCGCTACGGTGTTGTTCGAGGATTCCTCAAATTATCCGTATGCCAACGGATGCATTGAAGGGCAGGGACAATGGTATTGTTACTCTCCCAGCACGCCTTACACGAATACCTACGTGACGAACAACGTTTTGCTTTTGGTGACCAGCTCGACCAATGACGCGGTGGCAACTCCCACGAACGGCTGGGTCAACCCCACCGGTCTTGACTACGCAGGCTTTATGCTCAATGTCAGCCAATTGCCGGCCAACGCTGATGGCAACTATTTTTTCCAGTTTCAGACCAATGCGGACAAATCGGATGCCTGCCATCTTTTCATCCAAACGGCGGGGACGTCGGTGCCCGGCACGTATCGGCTGGCCATTGGCAATTATGACACTTCCTATAACGTGCTGACTCCTCCGACCACCTTTCCCGAAGATTTGTCCACGGGCGTGTGGTATCAGGTGGTGGTTCTGTATGACATCTCGGGCGACGCCGATTCTCCTAACGCCTGGCTCTGGATAAACCCCTCGGAACAGGATTATCAAAATTTTGTGCAGGCAGACGGCTCTTTCTTTTACAGCGGCATTCCGGGCCTTGGCGACAATTATGTGGGTGCCCAGGACACGAGTGGCTCCGCGAGCCAGCTTGCCATGCAGCCGACTCAGGTTGGTTTTAGCCCCTACGTTAATGCCGGAGTGAGCAACGTCATCGTGGGCACGGCATTTAACGATGTGTACAGTAAGAATCTGCCGGCTTTTGGCATCCAGCCCCAATCCGGCACGAACTATTCCGGCAACCCCGCCGTGTTTTACGCGGTAGCCTCGGGCGTGGATATAAGCAATCAGTGGTACGACGAAAACGGCCCTTTGGCCAATGGCCCGAATTACGTGGGTGTCAACAGCAATACGCTGGTCGTAAACAGCCTTTCGGCGTCGGACACCTATTACGATTTGGTCACGGACACCTATGGGAACACCCTTGCCAGTTCGAATGCGACGGAAACGGTTTATACAACTCCGACGGCTCCATTTTTCCCCGCAAATGTCGTAGCTGTTACGAACAATGCGAACCTGTTTACCGTGGCAGGATTCACGAACACAGCGTTGGGAACCGGCCCCCTCTACTATCAATGGTATTTTGCGCCGACAAATACTCCAACCACCTTCACGCCAATGTCGGGGCAAAACAGCGCGGGCTTGAGCCTCAGTTTGGTTGATTATACATACCAGGGAAATTACTATGTCAGCGTCTCCAATTCTGTCAGCGGAGGGAGCATTGCCGTCGGCCCCACCAACAAGCTTGTGGAAGTGGCGCCATTGATTGCCACGATGCCGCAACTGCATAACCTGATGATCTCATTTACAAACCTCCTCAACGCAAATAAAACGGGAACCACCCTTATCAGCACGAACGTTAGCGTCAGTGGCTATGTCACCACTTTCGGAGGATTTGGCTCGACCTATAGTGAATTTTACATCCAGGACGCGTCAGGTTATGCCGCCCAGGTCTATCTCCAATACGAAAGCGGGCACGGAAGCATTCAGAACACGAATACGCCGCCGGTCGGAACCTACGTGAACGTGACCGGCGAACTTGAGGTCTATCACGGCGAATTGGAGATGGCTCCTGCTACGATCGTGCCCGGCGGCCCGACCGGCATGACGACCAATACCGCGGCGCCCGTGATACCGGTCGGCCCCGTGCTTGCCAACGGGATATTTAACGACCTGATGACGAACGATGTCGGGCAAAATGCGCTGTTGTATGATTGTGCGTTGCTTACTTTTACCAATGTTTACATCTATAATAACACCAGCGGCCTTTACACCAACAGCGTAGGTTTGGGCCTGTTTAATACCAATCAGGCAACTGAATTGTATTTTACGGTGGGCGGCCCATATAGCACGAATGCTCCGGTGAACACCAACTTGATGGAACTTTATCAGTACGGATATGACTATCCGGAAGGATCATTCGGGGTGCACAATACAAGTGCCGGCGCCACGAGCAGCGCCTTCTACAATCAGCCGATTCCGCATTATTGTTACCAATTGACCGGAGCGTGGCTTGATTATAACCTGACAGCTGGAGGAGAGTTGGAGCCGTCCCGGCCGGCCGATTACGTGACGAATCCTCCGCCGGCATTCGCGATCACAGCCTCGGTTTCATCCAAAGACGCTGCCACCCTCAATTGGGCGCCCAATCTCGGTTCGACGTACAGCACCTGGATTTCGACCAATCTGCTTGGCCCCTGGAGTCTGGCGGCCCAGGGATTGACCTACTATCCCACTAACGGCGCATACACCGATACCAATAAGGCGCCTTATAAATTCTACGAAATCAGCAGCCCATAATTGGGCTGGCGTTTCGCCATGATTAATGGTAGAAGCGTGGGCATAGGGGTTTTGAAGAAAATGTGCGGCTTTCACTGGAAAGCCGCACGGTTCTTTAAGATGAGGGCTGTGGATGGTACCGCGTTTTAGAATGGACAACGATATGAGAACAAGATCGAAACACGCCTTTACGCTCATCGAGTTGCTGGTGGTGATTGCCATTATCGCGATTCTGGCGGCCATTTTGGTTCCCGTTCTGGCGAAGGCCAAAGAACGCGCCCAACAGGCACAATGTACGTCGAACTTGAAACAATGGGGCATGGCCATGCAGGTTTACGCGACCGACAATAATAGCGCCCTGCCGTGTGATGGCATGTCGGACCCTTCAGTGCAGGGCGGAGGCCAATATTGCGGCACATGGACTGCGCCGTATAGCGGGACGATTCAGGATCCCTACGCCTGGTTTACTCTTTTGCCTCCCTCAATGGGAGAGGGAACGTTAGATTATTATTTTCATATCATGACCCTCCACAGCGGGGGCAACGGCAATACCAAGGCGATGAAATATATGCCGTTTCCCGGCGGCCAGGGCCGAATGTGGGAATGTCCCAGCGCAAGCATGCTTGCCTCAACCATCGCAAGCACCCTGCAAATGGCCGAAAACCCGCCGACGGGAGACCCGGGCCCGGGCGGCACAGGGTTTTTCAGCTATGCCATGAATATTGACTTAAAGAGGGAATCAGACGGCACCACCGGCCTGCCCTGGCCAAACATGCCCAAATTGACCGCTTTCCGTGACTCCTCTTCCACCGTCTTTATGTTCGATATCGTATTTGATCCGCTCACTGAAGTGGTTAACGACTCACCGCAATTTAACTCCGTCAATCCCGCTGGCCGGCAGCGCAGTTACGCCTGGCGCCACAACGTCGGAGGGATCATCAATTTTTTGGATGGCCACGCCGCCTACTATAAGGACTATTATATTACGAACAACCCTTCTGCCGGGGGAGAAAATGAGCCTCTTTTGCCCGATGTGATTTGGGACGCCCCCTATCGCGGCGCAGAATTTGGGATGTAAATTCACCGCAAAAGGGCTGCCGAAGTCGGCGCCCCTTTTGTCTGGACGGCGACCCGCGAAGGCTGACACAGTGAACACGTGACTCCCGAACCGGCCGTTGCCAAACCTGCCGCTGTGGTTCGCGTCGGTTGGTTGGGAATTTTTCGCCCGGCGCCGCCTGCTTCGGTCATGCTCACCGATCCCGCGCAAATTGCCGCCGGATATCGTTCGTGGCAGTTCCGTGTTTTGGTGCTTTCCATTGCCGGCTACG
>JASHPN010000203.1 GCA_030038175.1 Verrucomicrobiia bacterium | reverse complement strand
GCGGGTGCATCCGGGTCAATGAAATCAATGGAGCCATTGACGACCTGGTTGGTGCAAATGGGCGTCCAATCCGCCAGGTTCGTCGAGTATTCGACGGAATACCATGCGGCATCCGGACCGGGAAGGCTTAAATGGAAGCATCTGTCCGGCAACGCGGCCGAATCCGGGCGCGGGCCGGGCTGGTCAATAATAACGGCGGCGGCGCGCGGCGGGTAGCCGACCAGATAATCCGGCGGCGTGTTGGTGGAAGGCGTCAGCGCGAGGATAACGGTTTTATCCAGGCCTGGCGGGCCATCGTCAATCGGCACGATGGTGATCAATGCGTCCGGTTCGGCGGCTGGAATGGTCACGAAGCCGGGCAGAGTCACGTAATCCACGCCATTGCTGGCGGTCCCACCGATGGAGTAGGTCACGGTCAAATCGTCATTCGTCTCGCCAGAGCGGCGAACGGTGAAGGTGGCGGTCTTAGGCCCCCAATTCGTGAAGGATTGACAAACCGCGGCCGGCCACGCGGCCCAAGTGGGCGGCGAATTGGTTTCGCCGGGCCAAATCCAACTGTTGGTTCCCTCGATGGCCACGGGATCGGTTGCCACGATGTTCACGATGGCCGGGAGATTGGCGGGCGGCGATACCGGCGGCAAAATGGTAACGTCCACCGGCGCGGATTTGATAAGCTGAGCCAAGGGGTGAGTGAGGAAGACGATCGCGCCTTGTGCCGTCAGAACATGACTTCCAACGGGCGCGTTGGTCCAGACCCAATAGAACAGATTGGTTGGATAAATTGGCGGAATTGGAACGGGGTTGGTAATGGGCGCGCCATCGGGGCTGGCCAATGGGACAGGCGTCGGCGGCAGCACCGGCTGGCCTGCGCCGAGGTAGTTCGTTCCATCGTAAAATCCCACGGATACCGTCGAATCGGCGGGACGGTTGACATACGCAAAGAGCGGGAGATCAATCGGCGCGCGAAAAACGGAGCCATTGGCCGGGCTGACGATTTGGATGGCCGGCGGCAGGTTCGTCGGTGTTGGGGCTGGATTTACCGTCAGCGTGGCGGGCTGGCTGTTGGTGCCGCCCAGGGAATTGAAGACGGCCACCTGATAAACGCCGGCCTGGTTGGTTTGCACGTCAGACAGCACAAGCGTGGCGTTGGTGGCTCCGTCCAGAATGTTGGTTCCATCGAACACCCATTGGTACATAAGCGGCGTGGCGCCGGACGCGACCACGCTGAACGTGGCGCTTTGTCCGGCATCAACGGTTTGATCGGCCGGCGGCGTCACGATCACAGCCGGACCGGATTCGGAACCGCATGAATGCAATTCGCACCCGCTGGCCGCGCAGCCGGAGATCGATGGCGTTCCATTCGTGCCATACGTGATGATGTTCCATTGCACGGAACCGTTGAGGCAGCCGGTCTGGGGCAACGCGCAGTAGAGCGGCATGAGAGATTCAAAGATGGCGTCGGTGACTAATTGCTGGGCGTTGGTCCAATTCCCCGGGTCGGCGTCGGCCACCGTTTCAATGACATAATCCGGCCCTACCCTAGTTTCGCCGACCGGAGGGGGCGGAACGGGCGAGGACGTGCATTGGCTGCGGAGGACGGCGGTGATGTAGCCGTTGGTGGCCGGCGGGCCGGTCAGGACGGCAGTGTTGACTGCCGGTGAAATGCTTGAAAGACCATTGTTGTCCGTGGCCACGGCCGTCAGGAAATAACTGCCAACCGGCACATTCTGCCAATTGAAGTTATAAACCAGCCCCGTAACTCCATTGACGCCCGGCGGGTCCAACACGACGGGAGTTCCCGATCCCAGGTCATTGCCGTTGGCAAAGAATTCGATGTTGGTTACGTTACCGTCCGGGTCATTGGCCTGGGCCTCCAGCAGGATGTTGGTGGGCGAATAAAAAGTCGAACCATTCGCCGGATTAAATATTTGCACGACCGGAGGCAGGTTGGCGCCGGGGCTGGTCACATAGACGACCGCGTTGCTGGGATTGCCGATGGTATAATTGCCGTTGACGGGATTCAGCAAAGGCGATGATTCCAGTTGGAGAATGACAGTTTTGGCGGCGGAATCCGGGGCGGGATTGGTTAACGGAGTGATGGCGATATTATTTGAAACCGCGCCGGCGGCAATTTCCACGGAGCTGCTAATTTGCGCATAGTCCAAACCGTTATTTGCGCTGCCGCCAATGTTGTAGATGATGTTCAGTGCCTCATTGGTACTGCCCGCGCGAAACACGGTGAATACGCCCGGACTGCCCGGGCTGGAAGCGATCGGTTGCGTTGCCTGGATGGTGACGACGGGAACGGTGGAACCGGAAGTTTGCGCGCGAGCGTTGCCGGCAAAAGCAACTAAAAGGGAAATGAGCGAACTGGAGCCCAAAAAACGGACGAACTTCTTCATGGCATTCCTTTCGTTGAAAGACAATTGGCGTTAATAATTCTTTTAACGAGTTTGGTCACAAACTAGCGAGGGCTAATGTCATTGTCAAGGGTAGATTATGTGACATTTTGGCAACGGGCGAGACAAGATTTGGAGCGCGGCTGTGTGCGATAGCGCCAGCCGCAGCGCGTAGCCTGCCTGAAGTCTGGTGTATTTGAGGATTATTGTTTTGAAAAAGCCGCAAATCAGATTCGCGCTATCGCGCGGCTTCGCAATTAGCGGCTGGACGCCTGGCGTCGGACCAGGGGT
>JASHPN010000202.1 GCA_030038175.1 Verrucomicrobiia bacterium | reverse complement strand
CGTATTCCCAATTGGCGGTTTACATTAAAAATCCGGCTCTCTATCGGTGTCCGGTTGACCAAAGTACTTGGAGCACCGTGAACATTCCGGGGTCAAACGAAGTGGCTCGCGTGCGCAGTTATTCGATGAACGGCGCATTTGGTCCTCTTCAAAACGGGCAATTAATAGACAATTCCGATGTTCTGGGCCATTGGCTTTCGAACGAAAATGCAAACCCGCCCGGCGGCACTCCATGGAGGGTGTATAGCAAAGCATCGGACCTGGTGGCGCCGTCGCCCTCGCAACTCTGGTTATTGCTCGACGAACATCCGGACAGTATCAACGACGCCGTTTTCGCGGTTGAAATGCCCACGAGTCCTTCACAAACCGAGTGGGTTGACCTACCGACGACCTATCATCAGAACGGCTGCAATTTTTCATTCGCCGACGGCCATGTGGAATATCACCAATGGCAGGAACCACAATCGATTGCACCCATTATCTGGGCCGTCGACACTATTGCTAATACTGGCATCGGAAATACCTCCGCGGCGAAAAATCCGGACGTTGATTGGCTGGCCCACCGAACAACTGCACCGGCGCCGGGTGTGATCGACCTTTATCAACCATGATTGATTCTAATGGGCCGCGCAGGAGACGAGGCTTGTCGCGCCATCTTGTCCGCCGTAGCTGCCTGGGCGAAGGCGGAAGCCCCGCTCCGAGCGGGACGACGGCGGATGACGAGTCTCAAATTTCTTTGCCGCTTTTGACCGCTGAACTGCTTTAGAGCACGTCAACGAAAACAGTGCGATTTTGGCCCGCGTGCAAACGCTTGACGCACCCGCTTCCTCACCTGCCTTCGCTCGGAAGCTACGGCAAGGCAGGCGGTCGCGGCTCTGTTGGATGGCCGTGCCCGAACGGCTACAGATTTTCTTCGACCGGTCTAATCCCTGACAACCCGGATCCTCCCATTTCGATTTTGCAAAGAGATCCGCGCCGCACCCTTCGCAATCTCAGTTAACGGTTGAGCGCCGGATCGTTCGCTCAACACCGGAAAATCGGAATCAATTTTAGCATAAGTGGTTCGCGCCTGAATGGCCGGTTTCAGGCCGGCCGGCAGATGGACTTCCAGCGTGCCGTAGCTGGTCGTCGCTTCGATGTTTGTGAGCGCAGTTGAGGTGGCGCGCAGCCGGATGGCGCCATTCCGATTATTGCACACAAAATTTGAACCGGCGCCTGAAACGTCAATCGCGCCGTACGAAGTGAAGGCGATGACGGAGCCGGTGATGCCGCTCGCAGTCACTCGGCCGTTCCGGTCCTTCAGGATGGCGTCGCCCTGGATGCCGGTTGCGCTCAACTCCCCGTACGAAGTTCCGATGTCCGCATCGCCCTTCACCCGGATGACCTTGATGCCTCCATATCGGTCTCGCAATTGAACCGGCCCGCTGATATCGCGCGCCGACAGAGAGCTAAAGCTGGTGTCGGCGTCCAACGATCCACCCACGTCAGTGGCGTCAATTTGTCCGTACTGATTCGTCAGCCGCGCCGGGCCACGGACGTCGTGGGCCATGAGTGATCCATATCTGGTAATGGCCTCCAGTTGCCCGCCGATCTGAGCAGCCCGCACCTGTCCGTACCGATCTTGCAACGTCGCCGCACCCGTGTTGCTGACGGACAACGCGCCATACGAATTTTGCGCATGAACAGCACCGGCAATATTCCGGATTTCCAGCCGGCCGCAGGCGTTTACGGCGTCCACCTTGCCGGCCAAATCGGCGACCGCGACCCCGCCAAACCGGTTTTGCACCCGCACTGCCACTGATTTCGGCACGGTGATCTCAAAATCAGATTGGATGCGGTGTGGTTCCTTCATCAAATCGGATGCGGCGTCGGATCCTTTCGAATCAGGCAGCGAGAGCGCCAGGTCGAGTTGGCCGCCGTCGAATTTCGCTGTGCAACTGGTTGCGCTGGCAATTTGTTGCGCGATTGAATTGGTGCGGGCGCGAACGGCAAGTTTCCACGTCCAACCGAGGGTTCCGTTTGTGGTTCCGATGATATGAACGGCTCCAAAGCGGTTGTCCACACTCAGGGATTTCAGATTGGCCGGAATCGAGGCGCTCTGCGTGACATTGGTGACCGCGGTCAAATCGGCATCCGACCAATTGCCGAAAAAACTCCCGCGGAAATTACAGCCCATCGTGGCTGCCAAAATGCACGCGGCGACGATGAACAGTCCCCGGTTCTTTTTAGACATATTACGTTAATCCGATTCGATGTCGCCCGCTGCTCTTACGCCGTCGGCGTCTGGTTCCGAACGGTTTCCGCCAACCTCGCTTTCCGTTCTTCCAACATGAGCGCGGCAAGTTTCCGGCCGACGGCGAAGTAATAAATCAGGTAAGCCAGGCCGACGGCTGCGGGAATTAATCCCCACAAAAACTGGCTTCCGACTTCAACATACAGCGCGAGCATGAGGGCCAGTCCCAAAAACAGCAGGACCAGACCGGTGAGCAGGCTCCGATGCGGCGAGCGCGGCGAGGCGTTGCCGTCTTCAGTAAAAAACGCGTCCGGCAGCGGCGGCACGTCAATGCCCTTTTCAATGGCAGCCATGCGCTCCTGGTGATGCAGAGTGAACAGATGCTTGCGCTTCAGGTAGTTTACGATGATAGCCAGCATTCCGATGCCAATGCCCATGACAATGGCGACGATCGGAACAAAGAAGACGATAACTTGCGGTTCGAACATAGGTATTTGCCGTATTTTTTGATGGTTATGATATCCGCGCGCCATTAATCGGCGCATTCTGTCCTTTCCGACTTCGGCGGGATTGAAATTGTTTCAAAAATCTTTCTGTTCCCTGGCAGGGATGGCGCTCTGCGCCGTCACGGCCCGCGCAGAGCGGGCGGAACATGTGCGGCACAACGTCCAACCACACAAATTGCGCCGATCAGCGCGGCGCGGACGGCGCAGCGCGCCGTCCCTACCATCGACAATGCCAAGATGCGCCCGCCCATCCCCAGCCTGAATTTTTTTGAAACCCGGAGCCCAAAGCCGCAGTATAAAGGAAATGACTAGTGGTCTGAGGCCATATGGACATTGAGATACAGCGCCAGCTCGAGGCCCGGCGATATAGCGAGGCTTTTGATTTATTGGTCGCAGAGTTTAAAGACAAAGTATTTCGGCTGGCCTATACCATGATGCGCAACGAAACCCAGGCCGAGGACACGACGCAGGATGTCTTCGTGAAAATCTGGAAAGCCCTCCCCGCCTACCACGGCGGCGCCTCTCTTTCCACGTGGATTTATGCCATCACCCGCAATACCTGTTTCACCGAACTGAAACGGCGCGGCCGCCGTTGTACCGTGTCGCTTCAAGAACCGGGGATGGAGGCCGCTTGCGATTCCATTCCCGCGCTGCGTTCGTCTGATCCTGAAGCGGGATTGGAGATGGATGTGGAAATGCTCCTGGCAAAATTGCCTGACAGGTTCAGGCGGGTGATCACGCTGTTCTATCTGGAACAAAAGACCTACGAAGAAGCGGCCGTCATGCTCGGCATTCCGCTCGGGACGGTCAAGACCCTCCTCTTTCGGGCGAAGAAAGAGTTGCTGCGAATCAGTGCCCGGCAGGCGCGAATGGTTCCGGCTGAAGCCGAACCGCCGCAAAATATCCCCAGCCGCCACCCTCTTGCGCCGGCGGCCCGTGATGTGCCCCAAATCAGGCCTTCACCAAAATTCATTTTTTGATGCTTATGAAGTGCGAAGAAATTGAAAACAAAATACTGGATTACCAGGACAACCGGTTGTCCCTCGTCCAGCAAGCGGAAATGGAGGATCATCTCGCTGGCTGTGCCGGCTGCCGGACATTCGCCCGGCAGATCCGGCAACTCGATGCCGCGCTCCTGGCCGGGGTCAAAGTTCCGGTGCTATCGGCAGGCTTCGAGCGGCGGCTGCGCGACCGGATTCAAACTGTGCCGCAAGCGGCGTCCGAAGCGCAGCGCGCCGAGCGCAAACGCCAGTTGCAAGCCGAGTTCGACGCCGGCCTAACGCGGATCGCCCGGCAATCATTCGCCTGGGCCAGCGTGCTGAAGCATTTGCGTTGGCCTCTCCTGGCCATCGCGGCTGCTTGCCTGACGTGGTGCTTTGCCTCGCAACTGACGGTCCAACATCTGAACCCCCAAAGCCTGGACGGCCTCCCCTCGAATCTCATCCCTGTGCTCGCCGCCTGCGCTGTGTTCCTGGCCATTTGCGTTCTTACTCGCACTGGAGCCAACGCCCGGCGGATCTGACCCCTGACTTTCCGCGCCGGAGCGCGGACCGCCGAGTCCGCGAGTTGGGGACTTTCAAGCGAGACAGCGAAAAGGGCCGGATTCACCGCAAATTCGTTGGATGCTCGCGGACAAAGCTGTCCGCGCTCC
>JASHPN010000201.1 GCA_030038175.1 Verrucomicrobiia bacterium | reverse complement strand
CAGAAAGAACACGCGCAATAATTCCGCCGCTTTGGCGGCGTAGCGATCGTCACCGGTGATTTTGTAGGCGGCCGCCAGGGCCGCAACCGCGTCGCGCAAATCACGCATCGCCATCCGGTGCCGCCAGAAATTGTCCGGGTTCGATTCCCCGTCTCGATTTATATACGGCAGACCATCGGGCGTTTTTAGATTAGGCCAGAAATAATCCGCATTGGAATAGAAGTCATTTGGTCCGCCCCGGCTGAGTTTTGAGCGCCACTTTGTGATGGTGATCGGCTCCAACTGAAGGGCCGTGTCAGCCGCCCGAAGAATCCGGTCATGGTCAATTGCGGCCACATCCATCACCGGCATGGGCTTCGAAACGGCGGCGGCCGCGGGCGCATTGGTTACTTCCAAAAATTGGGACGGCAAGCCGCCGCTCTGCACGCTGGCCACCGCGTGTTCGCCATCGAGCCGGAGGCTGATTTGAGCGCGCCCGTTGTACAATTGCACCACGCGCGAGCCAGTGTCGGTGCCAAGGTCGTCGAGCAACTGCCCATCGCCCGTCAGGCCAAAGCGAACGGTGTTGGCCGCGTCGAGGCACGGCACGTGATGGGCGTCAAAAACGCGCGCTTCGATCGTGACGACGCAACCGATCTGCCCGATTTGGCGGAGCGCAAGGAAGGCTGGATGGCCCCATGGGACGGTTTGATAGCCGATATGAATTTCGTCGCTCACTACGACATTGCCGCGCCATCCAATGGCGCGCAGAGCATTGGTTCCCGGGTTCAGCCTGACCATCCAGTGCAACCCGGCGGCGGGGTAATCCGTGAGATTGCGCTGTTTGATTCCGGCGGAAACGCCATTGACGAATAACTCGACCCGGCCGCAGTTGGAAAATACTTTCACGAGCTTTTCCTCGCGCGGTTTGCCCCAGCGGCACAGCCACGAATGGCCGAAGATGTGGACCATCGGCTTATCGGCCCAGTAACTTTGAAAAACGTAATAGCCTTCCTTGGGCGTGCCGTCGCGTTCTTCGAGGCCTTTTTCATTCACGAACGGCACGGGATTTTCCGGCCGCAACGGCGTGGCAAAGTCCCTGAAAATCCATTGCGCGGTTCCGGTCAGGTTGGTCATCTGCTCCTGCACCATCAAATACCAGTCCAACAGGTCGCAGGCATAGCTTTCCGACCAGTCGCCGTCACTGGAGGCGCGCGCCGCGCCGCCCGATTTTCGATAGGCGCGCCCTATCTCCGCCGTGCCGTGTCCGGTGGCGACGTTGCGCAGAAATTTTTCAGGGTCCTCGGAATACCGCCCGGCCTGGCTATCAGCGCCCCATTCGGCGTGAAAGAAATGCGGGACGGACGCAATGGCATTTGTGAGGGCCGCGCGATACTCGGTGTAACGCCCGGCATACCAGCCCGCCCAGATGCTCGATGAATAGACGTCGGGAATGTCCTTGCAAAACTCGCAATAACGGATGCAGGTCTTGCGGGAAGGGTCCAGTTGGTGCGCCTCATGATTCAATTGAATCATCAGCGAACGGACCCCATTCGTATCGAACCGCTCGAAGTCGCCGGGCCACCCGTTTTCATTGCCTAAACCCCAGAGGATGACGGAGGGATGATTGAAATGCTGGTCAATCATATTGCGCAGCAGGTCGTGACATTGTTGCCGGTACGCCGCGCCGCCGACGCCGCCACGGCACCACGGAATCTCTTCCCACACGAGCAGGCCCAGTTTGTCGCAGAGATCCAGGACCTGCGGCGACTGCTGGTAATGGGCCAACCGCACGAAATTCGCGCCCATATCTTCGATTTGTTCGAAGGTCCGGCGCGTCACCTCGTCCGGCACGGCTTCGCCCACGCCGGCGTAGTCCTCATGATATTGGGTGCCCCGCAACAGCAGGCGCTCGCCGTTCAGCCGGAACGGCCCGTGCTCGACCCACTCAAACGTTCGCAGGCCGAAATGTCCGGACAACTGCTGTTGCCCGCCGGCTGATTTCAAAGTAACCGTCCAATCATAGAGCGCCGGCGTTTTTGGCGACCACCACCGAGGCGCCGCGATTTTAAACGAGGCGAATTTTTTCATCTCCGCGGACGGGCGCACGGAAATGGTCTTTGTGAAAATCAATTTCCCAGCCGGGTCGTTGACCTGAATTTCAAGCGCCACCCTGCCCTTCAACCCCTTCGGATTGTAAAACCGGCCGAGGACGCCGACCGTTGCCGTACCGTCGGCGCGAATGACTGGCTCGATATGAATACGCTGCAGCGAGACAGCGGGAACATAGACGAGGCTGACGTGACGATACAACCCGCCGTAGCGGGTGAAATCGCTGAGATCGGAAGGGATCGTTTCGGCGTCGCGCGAATTATCGCACAGGACAGCCACCGGCACAGTACCATCGCCGAGGCCGTTGGTCATCACCCGCCTGGCCGCGTCCGTGATGTCCACGTCCCACTGGTCGTAGCCGCCGACGTGTTCGCCCACTTTTTCGCGGCCGACAAAAACCTCTGACTTCTGTCCGGCGCCGTCAAAGTGCAGCAGGACCCGGCCGCCGGAAAACGGATTGGCGAGCTTCAATCGCGTGCGATACCAGCCCGGCCCCTGGTAATAATGCGCGTCGGGATCGACCGCATCACGGGCGTTGAAACAATGCGGCAACGTGACGAGCGACCATGCCACGTTGTCGCTGGCATTCGTGCCACGCCAGATTTCCCAAATGCTCCCCAAACCGCCTTGATGATATTCCCATCCGCCATCCAGCGGCACGCGATCGGTTGCATCGGCCGCCCGGGCAGTTGAAAACATCGGCGCAGCCAACAGGACGCACCAGAAACAGATGACCGGCCGGCGCAGATTGCCAAAGAACGACATGGTTACAGGCCAACATCCTTTGGTTCGCCTGTATTTTTGGATCGCTTGATCGTCACCATGACGTTGCCACCTTTCGATTTTCAGCCGCCGGCGAATAAAATAGCCCGAAGCCGTCGGGAAAAAGGCCCGGCCAGGGGCGCGGCAATTTGCCGGCGAACGGCGCGTCGCCAAATAGAACGTCGGCCACGCCTTCACCTTCGGTTCCCGGCAGCCATGCCGCAACAAACGCATCACTGTCGTCCCAGGCCGAATTCAGGTTCAACGGGCGGCCGGAAATGAGAATCGTGACCACCGGCGCGCCGGCGCTTTTGGCCCTGGCGATTAGCGCCCGGTCAGAGACAGACAAATCCAGGTTCGTCCGGTCGCCTTTCATCTCCGCGTAAGGCGATTCGCCCACCACCACGATGACGGCGTCCGGGTCTTCCAAATTGCTGCCATCAGCCGAAAAGGTAACTTGCGCTTTCGGTGAAATGATCCGGCGAATCCCATCCAGAATCGTCGTGCCGCCATGCGTCACCTTGCCGTGGCTGCCCTGCCAGCTAATCGTCCAGCCGCCGCATTGCATCCCCAAATCATTGGCGGCCGCGCCGACCACGGTCAATCGCTTGATCGTTTTAGACAAAGGCAACACGTGATCTTTATTTTTCATCAACACCAATGATTCGCGCACAGCCTGGCAAGCTACCGCGCGATGTTCAGGGGACCCAATCGCCGCCGTCAACGCCGGATCAACCGCAATGGGGCGGTCGAACAGGCCCATTTGGAATTTGACCCGCAAAATTCGCCTGACCGCATCGTCAATCCGCGTTTGGGAGACTTTCCCTTCGGCGACGAGTTCTTTCAAATCACGGATGAACTCGAGGTAGTTGTTTGGTTGGTCCGGACCATAGGGAATCATCACCATGTCCATTCCGGCATTAATGGATTTTTCGACGTCCGTCTGGTAACCAGGACCAAGCTGGTCAATGGCCGCCCAGTCGGAAACCAAAAATCCCCGGAAGCCCAGCTCTTTCTTCAAAACTTCGGTCAGCAGATACTCGTTGCCGCTCATTTTTTGGCCGTTCCAACTGTTGTAAGAAACCATGATAGAGCCAACCCCCGCCCGAATGGCCGCGCGATAGGGCGGCAGAAATAATCTCCGCAACGTAGCCTCATCGCAAATGGTATTGCCTTGATCTATCCCGTCCATGGTCCCGCCATCTCCCATAAAATGTTTTGCGCAGGCCAATATGGATGTTGCATTTTCTGAAAGTTGCCCGCCCTGAAATCCGGCCACGGCGGCGGCTCCGAGCCGGGAATCCAGCGCGGGATCATCGCTGAAACTTTCGTAAGTCCGCCCCCAGCATTCGTTGCGCGCGACCGCCAGGCAAGGCGCAAAGGCCCAGTTGATTCCCGTGCCGGCAATTTCATCGGCCGTGACCTGCTCCTCGCGCTCAACCAGCCGCGGATCGTCCGCCGCCCCGATGCCAATGTTGTGCGGAAAGATCACCGCGCCATCTATGTTGTTGTGGCCGTGCACCGCGTCAATGCCGTAGAGCAATGGGACCTTCAATCGCGTCTGCCGCGCGAGTGATTCGAAATGCGTGGCAAATTTCAGCCAGCTTTGGGCCGAATTGTCGCCGCCAGGGGGATCAGAATTGCCGCCGCTCAAAACGGAACCCAGGAAATATTTCCGCACGTCATCTTCGCGGTTGGCCAGCGCATCGGAATCTACTTGCGTCATTTGTCCAACTTTCTCGTTGAGCGTCATCTCCGCCAGCAAATGATCAACGCGCTGGTCAATGTCCGCGCCGGCATGCGCGCCCAATGTGGCAGCCGCAAACAAATATACGAACACCAAAATCCGGCGGCCGCGGCCGCAAATGGTTCGAATTAGCATCTAATTGATAATGAGCGTGCTGAGCGCCTGTAAATAATTCAAATCCGTCGGCGGGTTCTGTTGCGGGGGGCTTTGCGGGTTCTCTCCACTGCTTTGATTGACCGTCGTCAGGATCGCCGGGTCACGCCACTGATGGATCTCCGCGTGTCCATCTGCAAAGGCTATGCCAGCGGCGTTGTTATGATAATAGGCGGGATAATCAATCCAATCCTGGATCTCCGGATCGCTGATAAACGAACCATCGTTGATGCTGGTGGGGTTTTCATCTATAAAGACCCACAAGTTCGCCGGGCCGGGATGAAGGCTATCTGATTCGCGCCGATAGATTTTCAAATTTGTCGCCGCATTGGGGTCGCCGCTCCAAACCGTAATCGGATTCAACCATGCATTCATAGACATGCTGCGCACATGAGGGCAAATCGAAGTCGAGAGAAATCCGCTGCTCCTTACGA
>JASHPN010000200.1 GCA_030038175.1 Verrucomicrobiia bacterium | reverse complement strand
GCAAGAACCGCAGCGGCCGCGCCGCTCAGGACAGTCGTTCGCATAACACGGGCCTTCCCCCGGAGACTCTTAAAAATTGCGGTTTTCATAAGTCAATCTTCCTTTTACCGGCGATTTGGACGGCAACGTTACGGAGTTGAGGACGCGCTCTTAAATTCGCCCGGTGAGGGGGCAGGGTTGCTCCAATCCGGTTCGGGCCGGTCCCAAACGTTATTAGGGTCCATCGGCTCCATCATCCGTGCGGGCCTTGAGGCCAGGAAATCAGTCGTGGCAGGCTGAAAGTCACTGTCTTTGACAATCGTGGGCGTGATAAAGATGACAAGGTTTTCCTTGTCGAGGGCGACGCTTTGGCTTTTGAAGGCCCAGCCCAAAACGGGTATCGAGGCCAGCACCGGCACCTGGGTATAGCTGGCCGTGGGATTGTCTTCAATCAAGCCGCCCATCACCAGGGTGTTTCCGTCCGGAATCATGACTTGAGTTTCGATATGCCGGCTGTCGAATTCGTCAGCCTGATATTCCTCTCCCGCGACCTCCTTTGAAATGGTGGCAAAATAACTCGATACATCAGGGATCACCTTGAGCCAAATATAATCGTTGGCCGTAATGCGGGGAGTCACCTCCAGGACCGTGCCGATATTCGAGTAGGTGATCGAGGAGCTGCCGGACGAAACACCCGCCGTGGATGCCGTGACATTGATGACTGGAAATTCCCGGGTCACCTGAATCGTTGCCTGCTCATTGTCCAGGGTCACAATGCGGGGGGTCGAAAGCGTCTGAGCGTCATACGTTTGGTTTAGGAAGGACAAAACGGCCTGAACGCCATCGGCGTTCAAAAATCCGATGGCCGGCGTCAGACCCGCGAGCGTGTTCCAGGAAAGGCCGCCCGGCAGGACAGAACTTTGCGGCGCCGTGGTAACCGCAGTTGAGGTGCTGTATGAGGGAGTCGTCGTTGTCGTCGCCCCGCCCGGGTGCGTTGTTGTCACCGGGGTGCCTGGCATGACGGTGGTTGATCCGGACGCGGGGTATGGCTGCAACACGCCATTTCCGAAGCTGACATTTTGGTTCTCCAGCGTGCCCGACCAGTTGACGCCCTTGGTCGTCGAGGGCGTGCTGGAAACTTCCACCAGTTTGGTTTCGATCAGAACCTGGCGCGTCGGTTTGTCCAGGTCGTTGATCAAGGTATCCACGGCTTCTTGTTCTGTTTCCGTGGCCACGACAATCATTTGACTGGTGCGGACGTCCGGGAAAACGTGGCTGCGCCTGTCGGTAAATGCCGCCTGGATTGATTGCACCATGTTCGAAACGCTGGCGTATTTCAATTGGATCACCCGGGTCACCAGCGGGGGCGGAGCCAATGGATCTTTTACCGTAATGCGGGCGATTTTCGTCTTGGGATCGTCAATCATTTGAAGGTCATAATTGTTGAGCAGCGCCAAAAGCGCTTCCCGGGCGGTCACATTTTCCCAACGGATGGAAAGAGTTGGTTCAGCTTTGATTTGTCCATTTTGGTCCGGCTGGCCATATCCAATTTTCGGATCGAGCAAATAATTTATCGCGGCCTGCCGGGCCAGATTTTCGATGGCCACGGTCAGGGGAACGTCCTGAAATTCAATCAACGGGATGCTCGCGGCCGCAGTATCGGCGGAGGCGCCTGCATTCGGCGCGTTAGTCACAGTTGCGCGGGCCGCGACCGCGATCGGAGCGGGCACCGCCACGCCCGTCACTGGAAGCGGGCTCGTTTGGGCGGGCGCCGATGGCGCCGCATTTTCAGCAACGGGCGTCGGCGCGACCGTAGGGGTGGATTCCGCCGGGGCGGCCGCCGGGACGTTTTCACTTCCGGACGCTGCGGCGGTCTCATTGGTCGAAAGAGTCACGGCTGCCGGAGTGCCGGCGGAAACGGCCTTCACCGAGGCCGGATTAGTCGGCCAAATGCCTTGCTCCGTTCCGGCTTGCGTGGCGGCCGGCAGTTGCGAAAGAAGCGCCCCTGTCAATGCCAGGGTTAATAATTTTGGTTTCATATGTTTGGTGGTTTTCTTCGACTATGATCCGATGGCTGTGCGAAAAATGGCGATATTTGAAATCAACGACTTTGTTTATGGCCCGTCCGAAAACTTGAGCACATGGCGCACGCCGCCGGACTCAACCAATACCGAATTGGTGCCCACGTTCAGACAACGAACATGAATCCGCCCTTGAGGAGTGGTCACGTCACCCTGATCGCCAGCGGCAAACGTGTGATTGTTAATGATCACATAACGGCGTCCGTTAATTTCTGAAAAGCCTTTGATTTCCAGGGAGGTGACATCAACGGCCCGTTTCGCAATGAAGGCATCGTACGGGCGGGTGGAATTTGGAAAAAATGGATCGCGGCCTTCTTCAGGACTGGTCGGCATAATGAACACTGACTCTGCCGGCATATTTGTGATCGCGGGCGCCGCCGTACTCGCGCACATTCCTGCCGCCAGCGCAATCCAGGTCATCATGTAAACATTCCATCTCATGTTATGAAGAAGTTTTGACGAGGGCGACGACGTCCATGTTGAATGACAGTTTTTCCGTGTCGGGGCCGAGCGGAATCATGCTTAAATTCACAACACGCATATGCGGATATGTGTTTTCAAAGTCAGCAATAAACTTGCCAATGTCATGGTAATAGCCGGTGCCGCGGAGATTGAACCTTATTTGCCGGTACGGAAAATTGGGCAAAAGATCCACCGGTCCAATGCTCGGCTGCCCGATTTCCGGCACATCCACCTTATAATTGGCCTTAAAATGTCGGATCGTATCAATGGTCCATGCGTAAAAATCGCCAGTCGCCAAATCGGTTTCCGCGCGCGCGAGTTGACTGGTCGCGGCCCCCAATTCGTTGGTAATGGTGTCCGATTGTTGGATAAGGCGCTGATAGGTTTCTAGACGCCCGCGGGTGTCAATGGTTTCTTTTTTTACCTGGGACAACTTTGAGAATTGTGGCCGGATCAGGCCGAAGGCAATGCCGACGATGACCAGCAAAGCGCCCGCCAGCGTGAGGTAAAGCTGGTTGCGTTTCTGTTTGTTTTTAGGAAGCAGGCTCATCGTTTTTGGTCGGGGAAATGGCATTCAAGGGTGAACAGAACGTAATTCCTGCCCTCGGCGTCCTGTTGCGGGGCAGATTCATCGGTCAACCGAATGCTATTGGTTTTATCCAGCATCGTTTGAAAATAAGTTTGCCGGGCCAAAGCATCTTTAAAGCGGCCCACCTGGTCCCCGGGATTTGGGCTGGAATCGCGCGCATTGAGGGTCACGACTATTTTTTCGGTAACGGACGGAGGCTTTTCACTGGAGACATAAGCCTGGTCCACTTTGATCTGCATCATTTGAACGTTGTCCACGCTTACTTTTTGGAGCGCATTCAGAAGATTGCCTTGCAACATTCTGGCCCCGGTCAGTTTTTGTAACGCGGAGATTTTGATTTTTGACGCGGCAATTCTGGCATTGTTGGTCACGGCCAATTGGTACGCCGGCGCGCATGAATCAACCTGGGACTGGACCTGGCTCAATTCCCGGTTGGCGAGCACTACCTTTAATTGAAGCGTACTGCTCCAGACCAGCATCGCGGCGACCAGCAGCAAGCCGATTATAATAACGCGCTTGACGGGATCGCGACGGCGCAAGTCCTCGGCGGCCTGCGCCTCAGCCAGCAAATTGACATGAATAGGCATAATCTCAGCTAGTTCATCGCCGCTACGGCCGCGCCAATCGCCACCGTCAATTGCGGTCCAAGATGTTCCATTTCCACGGCCTGCTGCCCGCGCAACGCCATTTGCAAAAACTGCGCGGGATTCCAGGTCTTGCATTCGACCAGCATTTCCGCGTGCAACATTTGCAGGATCAATTCCGATTGCGTTGATCCCCCGCTGATATAGACGTGCGAGACCGACCGGTCGTGCTGATGCTCAAAAAAATCGAGCGAGGCGCGCAATTCCCGTCCCAGCGGCTGCACTTGCATTTCCAGGGCCGCCTGGACTTCCGGCGCCATTCCTACCTTGATGCCTTCGGCTTCGGCATAACTGATGTTCATGGCTTCCGCCAGGCCGGCCGTCAGCCGGTCGCCGCCGATATTCACGACCCGCATCAGGACAAGCTCTCCCCGGTCCAGAATGCAAACCGAAGAATGCTTGAATCCGATATCCACCAACGCGAGCGTTTCATCTTTGAACTGCTCCGGCAGCGAAAGCTCAAACGAGTTCATTGGGCCAATCAGGCCGGGCACGATATGGTCCGCCGTCATCCCGGTTTCCGAAATCGCCGCCTGATAGATACTCAAAAGTTCCTGGCGGACTCCCGCTGCCAGCACCTTCAGTTTGGCGACCATGGCCGTTTTGGCGCCTTCAATCTTTGGCGCAGCTTTGGGCGGAAAGATGTGGCAGTCGAAAACGTAATTGGGCAGGTCCTGCTGCAGATATATTTTGGAATTGTTCTTGAGGACCTGCCGCATGTCGTCCAGCGGAATGAGTGGCAATTCAATTTGCTTGACCACCGCGTCATCCAAACCCACTGCCAGTGTAATCCATTTGGGATGAACATCCATTTTTTGGACAACGTCGCGCAAATGCGCGGTGAGCAATTCCGGCGAAATCTTCTTCTCGAATATCGGCGCGTCGAGCACCGCGTGTCGCGTTAAAACCAGCGCGTCGCCATGACGCTCGATCAGGACCGCTTTAGTCGTGCGGCCGCCCATGTCAACCGACAGCATTTGATTTCGCCGTCTCTTTGACGCTCCGTTTAACAGTGGCCATGCCATTCGAATAGTTGGTTAAATGGTTAATATTTTGATTGAAAAACCTGTTTCAATCAGATTGAACACCCCCAAACAAGCAATTAGCGCGCCAGATTCCTTTTGGCGGTGATTTGCAGCGTTTCCCTCCTCCAGGGGATTCTGCCACGGCGGCGTTTCCAATTAATAGATACCGGCGCGTGGCTGGCGGAAAACGAAAACCTGGATCAATTGGATGACTTCGCCATCCAATGATTCTGCGGCAGGATAAAACGAATCAACCTCGCGGGCCGGGCGACGCAAGCCCACGTGGACAAAAAAAACGAGACGTTCTTGCGAACGTCTCGTTGAATGTGTTTACCCGGCGGTTATTGCGGGAAGTTAAAGTACTGAATGGCGTAGGGTGTGCCATTGGTGGCGTAGGCCAGGGCATTTTCCAGGCCGTTGGCGGATTCTTCCGCCACGCTGCCATCGGCAAATCCCACGTTGCCTACTTTCAAGTGCAGATCATTGGCGCTCCAGGCCCACTCCGGACCGGGCACGCCTTGACCGCCACCACCCGTGCCCAGGAAATATCCACCCGACGCATTGATTGCGGGAGCCGGAGCTGTGGACGTCGTCCCAATATTACGGTCGCCGTCCAGGACCATCTGCGGATACGTTTCGCTGGCGTCACCGCAAACGAAATAGCTGATCGCGTTGGTCCCCGCCCCCGCGGTCGTCGGATTGAGGATTCCCAATTCCGAAAAGTTCGTCGCATAGGTGCGGGCGCTGTCCGACGGGCAGTAAAATATTTTGGTCGTGCTCATTTCGTTCGAGCAGCACGTAAAAATATTCGTGATGCCGGAGGGCGCATAGGCGCCGCCGTTATTGTTGGCGGTACAAGAAAGTCTCTCTTGCGCTCCGCCCATGGACGTGCTGACCGCCATGGGATAAAGATTGTTGTTGTCGCCTTCCCAAATGCGCAAGGCGAGGTTGACTTGTTTAAGGTTACTGACGCAGTTGATGCGTTGAGCACGGCGTTTGGCCGCGGCCAGCACCGGCAGCAACATTGCCGCCAGGATGGCGATGATCGCTATCACGACCAGCAATTCGATGAGCGTGAAGCCTCTTTTCTTGTTAACTTTTTTCATACGTTGGATTTTGTTTTCTATTTTTAAGACCTGAGTGACAGCCTGGATTCACAATTGGCCACGACCGTCAACACGAGCTTTGAAATATCCTATAGCACCGCTGATGCCAAGAGAATTTTTTGTAAAAAACCCAACAAAATGCCACCATGCAAAATCCGAGTCTGCCGTTTTGCGTGAAATTTTCACGCATTTGCGTGAAGGTCACGCAAAACCATCCCCGTCTCCTCACGAAGTCTCACTCTAAACTTGAAACCGGAAACTTGAAACCTCAAGCTGTGGGGCTATGTCCGAGCCGAAAGAGAATCCACTCGAGAAAATCGCATCGCTGTGCAAGCGGCGCGGCTTTATTTTTCAATCGTCCGAAATCTACGGGGGTATCAACGGCTTTTGGGACTACGGCCCGCTGGGGGCTGAACTCAAGCGCAACGTCAAAGAACTTTGGTGGCAAACCATGGTCCTCCAGCGTGACGACGTGGCCGGTCTCGAAGCCACCATCATCATGCACCCGGGCATTTGGCGGGCCTCGGGGCACGTGGACACTTTCGCCGACGCCATGATTGATTGCAAAACGTGCAAAGGGCGTTTCCGCGCCGATCAAATCTCCGAAATCCCCTGCCCGCAAAAACCGAGCAAAAAAGTGAGTGAATGCGCCGGCGAAAAAACGGCGCCGCGGGCGTTTAATCTCATGTTTAAAACCTGCGTCGGGCCGGTTGAAAGCGAGGAAAATGTCGCCTATCTCCGGCCTGAAACGGCCCAGGCCATTTTTGCGCAGTTCAAAAACGTGCTCGAAACTTCGCGCCAGAAAGTTCCTTTCGGAATCGCCCAAATCGGCAAAGCGTTCCGGAATGAAATCACGCCGCGCAACTATACGTTTCGGTCGCGTGAATTTGAGCAAATGGAATTGGAGTTTTTCATCCGGCCGGACGAAGTGGTGGAGGCGGTTTCCGGTTCGGTGGCCGCGCCCGTTTCCAAAGGGCATCCGGGCCGGCCGGGAGCGGATTGGGGCTGGCAACTGTGGCATCAGTATTGGGTCGAAGAACGCATCAGGTTTTACGGGAACATTGGCCTGCCGCGCGCGACACTCGAAGAATACTGGCAATCGGATCAGGAACTGGCCCACTATGCGCGGGCGACCGTTGATCTTCTGTTCAAGTTTCCGTTCGGCACGCAGGAGCTGGAGGGCATCGCCGCCCGGAGCGATTTTGATTTGTCCCAGCACCAGCGTTTTTCGGGCAAAACAATGGGTGTTTTTGATGACGAATTGAAGGCGGCCTGGGAAAAACTGCCGAAAGAACGCCAGGACGCGCTGTGGCGCCGCTACTATGAGCATCGAAAGAAATATCTGGCCAGGATGGGCGTCGCGGAGGAGCAGGCCGCCCGGACCGCGACCGACGACGCGAATGGCCTGGCACGCGGCCAGTATATTCCCCACGTCATCGAACCCAGCGCCGGTGTTGACCGTCTGATTCTGGCGCTCATTTGCCATGCCTACAGCGAGGACCAGGCTCCCGATGAAAAAGGAAAGCTCGAAACGCGCACGGTGCTGAGATTTCATCCGCGGGTCGCGCCCATTAAGGCCGCGGTTTTTCCGCTGTTGAAAAACAAGCCTGAGCTTGTGGCCAGGGCGCTGGCCGTGCGCGATTTGCTGCGGCCCCATATGAATGTTTTCTATGATGAAGCCGGCGCCATTGGCCGGCGTTACCGGCGGCAGGATGAAATCGGCACTCCCTTCTGCCTGACCATTGATTTTGAAACCCTGGGGGAAAAAGGCGAGGCGCTCAAAGACACCGTCACGCTGCGCGATCGCGACACCATGAGCCAGGAGCGGATAAAAATTCCCGAACTTTTATCTTTTTTATTGTCTAAAATCCATTGACCATTGCGGACACCAAATGCCCCAGGAAAAAAATCACGCTCCCACGCTGTATGTCATCGCGATTTGCAAGTTGGCGAAAGGGATTGGCCTGCTGTTGTTGGCTTTTGGCATCTTTACGCTTTCCCGAAGAGATTTGCCCGACGTTTTTGATAATTTCCTCCAATGGATTCATTTGGATCCGGAAAATCATTTTTTTGCCAGGATTGCCGACTGGCTTTCGACCGTGACGCCCGGCAATGTGCGTACCACGGCGCTGGCCACCGGCCTCTATGGAATGTTTCTCGTGGTGGGCGGAACCGGCCTGGCCATCCGCGCCAAATGGGCCATCTGGCTGACGATCGGAGAATCGGCGTTCTTTATCCCCATCGAAATCTTCGAATTGACCCAGCGCCACCTGCATCTGGAACCCGGCGAAGAACCGCGCCCGCAGTTATTTCGCAGGATCGGCCTGGCCATCGTTCTGGGGCTGAATATTGTGATCGTCTGGTATTTGCTCAAAAACCGCCAGCGCCTGTTCCGCCATCACTATCAACTGAATCAATCGGAAAAATCATCTAAAATAGATGCATGAAAGTGACGCTGTTTATTCCCTGCTTTGTGGACCAGTTCTATCCGCAAACCGGAATGAACATCGTGAAAATCCTTGAGCGCCTCGGCCACACCGTGGATTATCCGGAAGCCCAAACGTGCTGCGGCCAGCCCCCCTTCAATTCCGGTTATTGGGACGAAGCCCGCGCCGTTGCCGAACGGCAAATGGCCGTCTTCCGCGACGCCGAGACGGTGGTCATTTCGTCCGGTTCATGCGGCGCGATGGTCAAGGTCTTCTATCCTGAGCTGTTCCACGGCCGTCCTCAGGAGGCCCAAGCCCGCGCGCTGGCCGCAAAAACTTTTGAGTTCTCGGATTTTCTCGTTAACCAGCTCGGCGTACTGGATGTTGGCGCCCGCTTTCCCGGGCGCGCCACTTTTCACGACGGCTGCCATGGCTTGCGCGAATTACGCCTCAAAGGTCCGCCGCGCCAACTGCTCGAGCACGTTCAGGGATTGGAACTTATCGAAATGAAGGAAGCGGAAACCTGCTGCGGTTTCGGTGGGACGTTCGCCGTCAAATTCCCGATGATTTCCACGGCCATGGGCGAAGTCAAATGCGCATCCATTGCCGAAACCGGCGCGGACTTTGTGATCTCAAATGATTCCAGTTGCCTGATGCAAATCCGCGGCATCTTGGACCGGCAAGGCAATCCGGTCAAAACCCTGCACCTGGCCGACGTGCTCGCCCAGACATGAACACTCCCGCCGCCGAATTTTGTAATTCTGCGCGCCGCCTGACCGCGGACCTGGACCATCGCGGCTTGATTCAAAAGGCCCTTGCCGGCTATTACGCCAAGCGCGACGAAAACAAGGCGCGTTTCCAAAGCTGGGCCGGCGCGCGTGACGCGGCCTCGGAAATCAAGTGGGACGCCGTCAACCATTTGGATCGCTATCTGGCGGAATTAGCTTCCCGTTTGGAGTCCCGCGGCACAAAGGTGTTTTGGGCGCTTGACGGGCAGGCAGCCCGTGATTACGTCGTCCGCGTCGCCAGGCAACATAATGTCCGCTCCATCATCAAATCCAAGAGCATGACCGGCGAGGAAATTCATCTGAACGAAGCGCTCGAAAAAGAAGGCTTCGATGTCGTCGAATCGGATTTGGGCGAATACATCGTGCAATTGCGCGGCGAGCCGCCCTATCACCTGGTCTTCCCGGCGATGCATCTGAGGCGAAAACAAATCAGCGATTTGTTCCACGACAAGCTGGGTTCGGAACCGACGGATAAACCCGAAGACCTCACCATGATTGCCCGGCGGGTCATGCGCCGGAAATTTTGCGCGGCGGACATGGGCATTACCGGCGGGAACTTTGCCGTGGCCGAAACCGGGATGATTTGTATTACGGAAAATGAAGGCAACGCCCGGCTCACCGCCGCGCTCCCCAAAATTCACGTCGCCATCGTCGGCATCGAAAAAATCCTGCCCAGGGTGGGCGACCTGGCCCTCTTTTTGCCCATGCTCGCAACCGCCGGGGCGGGCCAGGCGCTGACGGGGTATAACAGCATGTATGGCGGCCCGCGATTACCCGGCGAAGCGGACGGCCCGCGGGAATTTCACGTCGTCCTTCTCGACAATCGCCGCACCCAATTGCTCGCCGATGCCGAGCAACGCGACGCGCTGCATTGCATTCGCTGCGGCGCGTGCCTGAATGTTTGCCCCATTTTTAAAAATGTGGGTGGGCACAGTTACGGAACCGTCTATCAGGGGCCCATTGGTTCGGTCATTACTCCACATTTGCGCGGGCTTCAGGATTGGAAACATTTGTCCCAGGCCTCATCCCTTTGCGGCGCCT
>JASHPN010000199.1 GCA_030038175.1 Verrucomicrobiia bacterium | reverse complement strand
GTTTACATCACCGACTCGCGGACCCGGCGGACCCGGCGGTCCGCGCTCCTGGACCTTCCACCCGGGCTTGACATCACGATGAACGGCGTTAGGGTAGCAATGTTGCCATGAAACGTTTGTGCGCGAACTTTCAGCGATCCAGGCCGATATTTTCTGTCGGGCTTCTTGCGGCAGTCACCAGTCTTTTTCTTTCATTGCCGGCAGCCGCTCTTCATGCGGGGCAGGTTCTCGGGCCGCCCGGCTGGTTTCCGCTCGAAATTGACGCCATCAATCTGTATGAGTCGGGGATTTATCAGATGAAATCCAATCGGCAGGGCGCGCAGATAACGCTGCGACAGGCGCGGAAAGACTCGGTTGCGGCGATCGCCGATGGCGGAGGCGCCAACCCGGCCGTCTTGCACAATGACTGGCTAATCTCCCAGGCGCTTCTGGCCGCCCAGGTGAACGCAGTCGAGACGCCGCAAGATAATAACACCGCGCCCGATCAGGCAAGCGGCGGCAATAATCCGGCCAGGCCCAGCGGCACTCATATCCAGCCGGTTTTTAAACTCGGTCAATTTCTGGCAAGCAATTCCGGCAGGAAAAAGGGTTAAAGAGGTTTTCACAAAACCTGCAGCCATTCGGTTGGAACGTAATGCGGCTTGCCACTTATCTTTGAACGACGTTTCGTTATTCTACTGTCACGCTCTTGGCCAGATTCCGCGGTTTGTCCACGTCGCAGCCGCGCGCGACGGCAATGTGATAGGCAAACAATTGCAAAGGTACGCTCGCGAGAATCGGATAGAGAGCTTCCTCGGTTTTGGGCAAATAGACGACGTCGTCGGATGTTTTACGGATCGCCCGGTCGCCTTCCGTCGCCAGCGCAATAATCGGGCCTTGCCGCGCGCGAATCATCTCCAGGTTCGCCACGGTTTTTTCATACATCGCATCCCGCGGCACCAGAAAAACCGTCGGCGTATTTTTATCTATCAACGCAATCGGACCGTGCTTCATTTCAGCGGACGAATAGCCTTCGGCGTGAATGTAGGAAATTTCCTTGAGCTTGAGCGCGCCTTCCAACGCGATGGGAAACATCCGTCCGCGCCCGAGGAAGAAGAAATCCTCGGCTTTCGCGTATTTTTGCGCCAATTTTTTGAGCGCGGCATTTTGGGCCAAAATCCTTTCGATCTGTTTGGGCAACGCTTCCAATGCGTGCAGAACTTGCAAGGCGTGGCTCGCCGCAAGGTTCCGCATCCGGCCCAGATACATCGCCAACAGCGTCAGGATCGCCAGTGTGGAGACGAAGGCCTTGGTCGAAGCCACGGCGATTTCCGGCCCGGCGTGCATATAAATGCCGCCATCGGCCTCCCGCGCAATCGTGCTGCCGACCACGTTCACAATCGCCAGGGCGGCGTGCCCGCGCCGCTGGGCTTCGCGCAGGGCTGCGAGGGTATCGGCGGTCTCGCCGGATTGCGACAGCGCCAGCAGGGCCGTGCCCTTTTTCAACGGGGCGTTGCGATAACAAAATTCATGAGCAAACTCGACCTCGACCGGTATCCCGGCCAACTCTTCAATGAGATATTCGCCGACCAGCGCCGCATGCCAACTCGTGCCGCTGGCGGCGATAATCAAACGATCAATTGCGCGCAATTTGTCATCGCTGAGGTTCAACCCGCCAAACTTCGCGGTGGCGTTTTTGAAATCCAGGCGCCCGCGGACCGCGTTCTCAATCGTGCGCGGCTGCTCAAAAATCTCCTTGAGCATGAAATGCGCGTGATCACCGCGCACGGCGTCTTCGTGGTTAAACTCGAGCCGGCTAATTTGAATGGCTGCGGTATTCGTCCCCAGATTCGATACGTCGAACCGTTTCGCCGTGACCGTGACGACGTCGTAATCATTCAAATAAACGACTTTTTTTGTGTGGGCGACGATGGCGTTGGCGTCGCTCGTCAGGAAATTCTCTCCTTTGCCAATGCCGACAATCAGCGGCGAACCGCGCCGGGCGCCAATTATTTTGTCCGGTTCATCCGCGCAAACGACGGCGATGCCGTAAGTGCCAATGACTTCCCGCAATGCGTCTGAGACGGCCTGCACCAGAACGTTGTTCGTTCCGTTTCGTTTCTTGCGTTTTTCGTAGTGCTCGCCGATCAAATGCGCGAGCACTTCCGTGTCCGTGTCCGATTTGAATTTATGGCCGGCGCGCGCAAGCCGTTCCTTGAGCGCGTCGTAGTTTTCAATGACACCGTTATGGACGACGGCAATTTTGCCGGAGCCGTCAAAGTGCGGATGGCAATTCCGGTCCGAGGGCACGCCATGCGTGGCCCAACGCGTATGGCCGATGCCGAGATTTCCGGAGACCGGGTTGGCCTGCACAAACGTCGCCAGGCCGGTATCAATGCGCCCGGTTTTCTTCCGGACGACCAAATCCGCTTCCCGGAGCACAGCGATGCCCGCGCTGTCGTAGCCGCGGTATTCCAGGCGCCGCAATCCTTCAAGCAGGACCGGCGACGCTGACTTTTTTCCGATGTATCCGATGATGCCGCACATAAATTCGTGGCTTCGCCCGCTACTTTTGTGCCAATTTTTCCTCAAAAGCCAGCGAAATTGGTGAATTTTTCCTTGTTCGAAAGGCGCTGGCGTCATGGAGTGCGGCGGCAAGCAAAGCGCGACGCCGCTTTCGACGGCGTACACATCACGAAATACATCTGACACCGGACCGGCAACCGCGTTCCAAAGCGGTGTCATCCCGACAAGTCGGGACACTCCACGACGCAAGCGTTTTTCCAGATCAAGCGCCAAGGCAAGCAGGGGCACGCCAAAAAAGCGATTCCCAAAGATTGGCCCGGAGAAACAAAACCAAAAAACGGCCCTTCGTTTCCAACTGGTTTTGCCATAGCGCCCCCCCGAAAATGCGCAACCTTCCCGGTAAAAACGCATTTTTCAAACTTTTAAGCTGCTCTTTTTCGCTCACGTTTCCGTCTCTGCCGCGGATACACAAAATTTTTAAAAACGAGCAGTCACAAATAACTGGGATATTTCCAACCAGTAGTGCATCATTGAGCGGGGTCGTTTTAAGAATTTATGAAATATCGCGAACTCGGCCGCACCGGCTGGAAGATTTCGGAAGTCAGTTTTGGCGCCTGGGCCATCGGCGGCGCCTGGGGATCGGTGGATGACAAAGACTCGCTCGCCGCGCTTCATGCCGCGCTCGATGCGGGCGTCAATTTCTTTGACACGGCCGACGTCTATGGCGACGGCCGCAGCGAGCGCCTGCTCGCCAGGTTGAAAAAGGAACGGCACGACAAATTTTACATCGCCACGAAAGCCGGGAGGCGTCTTCGGGAGCAAACGCCGGAAGGTTACAGCCGCGAAAATCTCACCACTTTCATCGAGCGCAGTTTGCGGAACCTCGAAACCGAAACGCTCGACCTCCTGCAACTGCATTGCCCGCCGGTCCAGGTCTATTACATGCCCGAGGTCTTCGGCGTCCTGGATGATTTGGTCAAGGAAGGGAAAATCCGGCACTACGGCGTGAGCGTGGAAAAGGTTGAGGAAGCCATCAAAGCGATCGAGTTCCCCAATGTCCAATCCGTGCAGATTATTTTCAATATCTTCCGGCAGCGGCCGGCGGATTTCTTTTTTGATCTCGCGCGCAAGCACAAGGTTGGCATCCTGGCGCGCGTGCCGCTGGCCTCGGGCCTGTTGACCGGCAACATTACGCGCCAAACCAAATTTGCCAAAGACGATCACCGATCCTTCAATCGGAAAGGCGAAGCTTTCGACCGCGGCGAAACGTTTAGCGGCGTGGATTTCAAGGTCGGGCTCGCGACGGTTGAAGAATTGAAAGAGCTGCTTCCCAGGGATTCAACCCTGACGCAACTGGCGCTGCGCTGGATTTTGGAATTTCCGGCGGTGACGTGCGCCATTCCCGGCGGAAAACGCCCGGAACAGGTCAACGAAAACTGCGCGGCATCGGAACTGGCCGCGCTTTCGCCGGAGACGATGAAACGCATCCGGGTGTTATACGAGCAGGATATTAAGCCGTTGGTGCATCAATATTGGTAGGAACGTGTTGGGTATTGCGTGTTGCGTCAAGTCGTGGGGAAAGACATCCGCGAATTTCTCTAATTGACGCTAAATTGAAGGCAAGCCAAAATCCTATTTGAACCAATTGCGGATCATTAGAGATCGTGAAGCGCTTATGACAATTAGGGACATGAAATTTGTCGGCGGTTCAGTATTGTTGACGGCCGGTCTGATTTTGATGGCCATCAGCGGGCGTTGGTTGTTTTTCACAGGGCTTGCGATGGTCATGCTCTCGGGATTATTTACTCTTCGTCAGAAATCGCAGCTACCGAGCGTCATTGCCTGGTTGTTTTGCATCGGCGCGGTTTTGTTTCTTGTTTGGTATTCATCCTTCGGAGTTGAGAAACCACCGCTGTTTGTTTTGGCGGTCGTTTGGCTCGTGATTGTTGGCGAGGAATTTTATCAGTGGAGAAACCGCAGGTGCGATCAATCATCACCAAAATAGGAAAAGCGAATTTTAGTCATGTGATTTTCAATTCCCACCCCCATCCATCCCCCTTCTTGATCTGTCGAACTGGCAGAAAAATCGTTAAAGAGGGGATAGTGCACTACCTTGCCGGCGCTCGTGAATGGCACATCCCGCATTTTGTTTGTCACATCAGGACAGCCGGAGCCATCACAAGGAGCAGCAACGAAGTGTCTTTTCTGTAATAATTCCGCGTAGGCTCTCATATCCACAGGGCCTCCATGAGGGCCAACCACGTAAATAGCGCCATCGATCGTGTCGAAGCCGCCGCTATCAATATTTGTTCCTACAACACGCGCGCCTTTCGGCAACGGAAATCGGAAATCGCAAGCAGACATCCTGCAATAAACCTGATCTCCATCAATAAAGACAGCCGGCAGTTTTTCGTTTCTGCGCAAGTTTTGGCGAATATCTGCGAGCGCAAAAGAACCGCCGCCAATGAATAGCGGCAAACATGTCACGAGAAACAAAATAAAAGCGGCAGAGATACCCAAAGGCCAATAACCCAAGTCTATCGGAACCTTTTTCATCCGGCATTCTCGATTTTCGCCGCGGAAATTTGCAGCATACGTTCGATCGGCAGGCGGGCGCGCTGTAAAATCTCGGGCGGCAATTCGATGCGGGGAGCGAGATTTTTCATGCAATCGCGGACCTTCTGCAGCGTATTCATCTTCATGTATTTGCACTCGCTGCAACGGCAATGGTCCGTGGGCAGGCGCATCGCGTTAAAGGCGGGCGTACAGACAAATTCCTTGCCCGGACATTCCTTTTGCATCCGATGAATAATGCCCGATTCGGTCACCACGATGAACCGTTTCGCCGGGCTCGTTTTGCAATACGTGATCATTTTTTCCGTGGAAGCCACGGCGTCCGCCAGGTTGCGCACCTCCCGCAGGCTTTCCGGATGGACGACCACTTTTGCATCAGGAAAGTGTGCCTTTAGACTGAGGATCGTGTCGCGTTTGTACTCGACGTGCGCGTAGCAATTGCCTTTCCATAAGGTCATAGGCCGGCCGGTTTGTTCCATGACCCATTGGCCAAGATTTTCGTCCGGGACGAAGAGGATGTCTTTGTTTTTGGGCGCGGCGCGGACGATTTTCTCCGCATTGCCGCTGGTGCAGATGACGTCGCAGAGCGCTTTGACCGCGGCGCTGCAATTGATGTAGGCGATCGTCCAAAAATTGGGATTGGTGCGTTGCAGTTCCGCCAGCTTCGGCGCGGGGCAGCTTTCTTCCAGCGAGCACCCGGCGTCCTTGTCCGGCAGGACAACAATTTTGTTTGGATTCAAAATCTTCGCCGTTTCGGCCATGAAATGTACGCCGGCAAAGACGATGACGTCCGCGTTTGTCCGCGAGGCTTCCTGGGAAAGGCCGAGGGAATCGCCGACGAAATCGGCGACGTCCTGGATTTCAGCGATTTGATAATTATGCGCGAGAATGACGGCGTTGAGCTGCTTTTTGAGCGCATAAATTTCGCGCGCAAGCGGCTCGGCCGTTTCGCGCGGCAACGGCTTACGGATCTGGAGGTCATCCAGTTCCAGGGCCGGCATTTCGGCGACTTCAGTCATAATATAAAGTTACCGCCCGAAAGGCGGTGCGTCAATTAACGGTGGCGTCAAGTTAATGGATTCGTAAGGTCCCAATGTTTTGATTCGGACGACTCTCCCTGCCCTCTTCCGCCCGCCTTCGTCCCGCTCGGAGCGGGACGAAGGCGCAGCAGGATGGGAGAGGGAGAGTCAGAGACCGACCGCTTGAAACGGCAGACGATGCCAGCGGTCCACAGTCGGCGCGCAAAAGCTTACGTCAGCACTTCCTCATATTCTCCGCACGACAGAATCTTCCATTGGCCTGGCGGCAAATGGCCCAGCCAAAAATTCCCGATGCGCACGCGGAGGAGGCGCAATGTGGGATGCCCGATGGAGGCGGTCATTTTGCGGACCTGGCGGTTCTTGCCTTCCACCAATTCCAGCGCAATCCAGCAGTCGGGAACGTTTTTACGAAACCGGATCGGCGGATCGCGCGGAGGAATGACGGGTTGAGGCTCCGGCCTCCAGGCGCGGCAGGGCAGCGTTTTGCGGTCTTCAATGACAACGCCGTGTTCCAGCTTCTTCAATTGTTCCGGCGATGGGATTCGCTCGACCTGCGCCCAATATTCACGCTGATGCGCGCGGCGCGGATGCAGGAGCTTTTGATTCAGGTCCGCTTCGTCGCTCAGGAGCAGGAGCCCTTCGGAATCCGCGTCGAGCCGGCCTACAGGCCAGACATCTTTGGGAAAATCGAATTCCGCGAGGGGGCGGTTTTTGGAGCCGTCGCTGGTAAATTGCGAAAGCACTCCATAGGGCTTGTTAAAAGCGATAATCAAACGGAAGCAGAATCGCGAATGGATTAAAAATTAAAAAGGAAAAAGCAGTCAATTGCAGATTGCAGAATGCGGATTGCGGAATTATTTACGACGGCAAATCCGCGATCCGCGATCGAAAATACGCAATAGGCTATTCCGGCTTTCCGAGGGCGGCGGCGATGGTTTGGCGGTGGACGCCGAGTTTGGAAGCAGCGAGGGAAATATTGTTGTGGAGCAGGTTCACCACGTGACGGATATAGACGCTTTTGAAATGATCGAGCGTGGAAATCTCATTTTCATTTTGCGGCAAGAACACTTTGGGCGTTTGCTCGAGGCGTTTGAGCCATTGGCGAATCGTGCCCACCAGGAGGGTGGCGCTAAAAGGTTTGGGCAGGCAGCCGTCAGCCTCCTTGAGCGTGGCGTCGGTGCGCCAGTCGAACTGCAATCCGCTCATGACAACGACCGGTGTCATCGGAAAGTTCTTTTTACTGTAGGAAAGCACCTCCGAGCCACTGGTGTCGCCCATCCCGCGAAGGGACCAATCCAAAATCACGACGGCCACTTTCTTGGTATTGAGCATCTCGATGGCATCGCCGACGTTATTAGCGGAGACGGTGGGTACATTTTCGCCGGCCAAGGTCTCACAGGCGAATTGGCAGAGGGTTTCGTCGTCGTCCACAACCAGGACAGCGCCCGGACAGGAAGTGTGCACTGACAGCTCGTTTGTCATGATGGATGTCGAAAATATCGTCATTATTCTCTGGCAAGGATGGTTAGCATTTCTTTTGCCAAATTAAGGGGCTGATTTTCCAAGGAATTCGGGCTGCTTTCAGCGTAAAACCTTGCACTTTTGCAGCTTGCGGCTGGTAAAATGGTGGCCGCCGCAATGTCTGCCAACGAATTATGCCGAGCCGTTGAGGCGTTCCTTTCGCATGTTCAATGAAGCCGAGGAGGGTTGTCATTTTTTTTGACGTTCCGCCGGCCTGGCTTCCCTCCGCTATGTTTTTGTTCCCGCTTCGCGCCGCCTGGACCATTTGGTCGTGTGTTCGAGATCTTGGGTCAATGAACCTATCACAAAACTTTATCGTGGAGTCGTAAACCAGCGCCGACATCTGGTATGCCTGCAGATTTTGATAGCCACCATGAGGCGGGATCAAGTTGTCAGAATTAGGGTTTCCGCTGTTCATTCGGCGGTTTTGCCTGATTCTGATTTGTCCCGCGCGTCATGTAAAGAACACACCCTCCCTGGCTCAAAATCTTCCGAATAATGATTGCCTTCCGCCGGCTTTCATGTATCTTTTCTGTTCCGTTTGACAAAAGTCGTTGTTGTTGAACCGTTAAATCTTCTGTCGTCGGACAGGCAGGATGCCTGCCCCATGACAGCGGATTTAACGGTTCACAGTTCAACGGCAAAAAGCATTTAATACCATGAGCGCAGTCCTGGAAAAAGAAAAACCGACATCGGCCAATTCGCCCAAGCGTGAATACACGCTGGAGCGCACGCGAAATATCGGCATCGCCGCCCACATTGACGCGGGCAAGACGACGACCACCGAGCGCATCCTGTTTTACACGGGCCTGATTCATAAGATCGGCGACGTGGACGACGGCAATACGGTCACCGACTGGATGGAGCAGGAACGCGAACGCGGCATCACGATTACGAGCGCCGCGGTCACTTGTTATTGGACCCAGAAACAAGTTAAGCCCGGCGAAACCGAGATCTACAAGGCGTTCCTGAATGTGCCTCATCGCGTCAACATCATTGACACACCCGGCCACGTGGATTTCACAGCCGAGGTTGAGCGCTCCATGCGCGTGCTGGACGGCGCGGTGGCCGTATTTTGCGGCGTGGCCGGCGTGCAGCCGCAATCCGAAACCGTCTGGCGCCAGGCCACCAAATACAAGGTTCCCCGCATCGCGTTCGTCAACAAGATGGACCGCACGGGGGCGAACTTTGAAAATGCCCTGTCGGACATGCGCAAAAAGCTCAATGCGTATGCCTATCCCATTTTCCTGCCCATCGGGGCGGAAGACAAATTTGAAGGCGTCATTGACGTCGTCAACCAAAAGGCTTTTGTCTGGGGCCCGGGTGACGTCACGAACGAGGGCCTGAACTATGAAGTGAAGGAGATCCCCGATGCGCTCAAGGACAAAGCCAAAGCGGCGCTTACGGAATTGATTGACGCCGTTTCCAACAAAGACGATCGCCTGGCTGAGTTCGTTCTCGAAGAAAAGCCCATAACGGTGCAGGAACTGAAGGCGGCCATTCGCCGGCTTACCTGCAAAATCGAACTGGTGCCGGTGTTGTGCGGTTCGGCTTTCAAGAAAAAAGGCGTGCAGGTGCTCGTTGACGCGGTGGTGGATTATTTGCCCGGCCCGCTGGATGTTCCGCCGGCCGAGGGCCATGAGCCGGGCACCGAAAACAAGGTCATCGTGGAATCCAGTGACAGCAACAAATTCTGTTCGCTGGCATTCAAGCTTTGGACCGACCCGTATGCCGGCAAGCTCGTGTTTTTCCGCGTTTATTCGGGCATGCTGAAGAAGGGCGACACGATTTATAATCCGCGCACGCGCAAGCGCGAGCGCGTCAGCCGCCTCATGATTATTCAAGGCAGCGAACGCAAGGACATCGAGCAGGTGTTCGCCGGCGACATCGCGGCGCTGGTGGGCCTGCGCAACATCACCACGGGCGACACGTTGTGCGACGAGGAATTTGACGTGACGCTCGAACCGCCCACGTTCCCCGAACCCGTCATCTCGATGGCCGTGGAACCCAAGACGAAGCAGGACCGCGACAAAATGTCCGAGGGCCTGCAGCGCCTGGCGGAAGAAGATCCCACATTCCGGTGCTTCACGAACGAAGAAACCGGCCAACTCATCATCGCGGGCATGGGTGAATTGCACCTGGAAATCATTCGCGATCGTTTGTTCCGCGAGTTCAAGGTGGAAGCCAACGCCGGCGCCCCGCAAATCGCCTATCGCGAAACCATTTTGAAACCGGCCGATGGCGAAGGCAAATTCATCCGCCAGTCTGGCGGCCGCGGCCAATACGGCCACGCCCTCGTCAAGGTCCAGCCGAATGAACGCGGCAAGGGCGTTGAGATTGAAAACGAAATCGTCGGCGGCGCGATTCCCAAGGAATATATTCCCGCGGTCATTGACGGCATTGAAGAAGCCGTCAAAGGCGGCGTTTATGCCGGATATCAGGTCATTGATATCAAGGTGCAAGTCGTGGACGGCACGTTCCATGAAGTGGACTCCAGCGAATTGGCGTTCAAAATGGCGGGCATCTTTGCGCTGAAAGACGCGTTTAAGAAGGCGAACCCGATATTGCTCGAGCCGATTATGAAGGTCGAACTTACGACCCCTGACGAATATCAGGGCGATTTGATCGGTGACATGACGCGTCGTCGCGGAATGATCATCAACATTGAAGCCAAGCAAGGCCAAACGATTGTGAATGGACAAGTGCCGCTGGCGGAAATGTTCGGTTACGCGACGGCAATTCGATCACTGTCGAAGGGCCGCGCATCGTATTCGATGGAGCCGCTCACGTTTGAGCAGGTGCCCAACAGTGTGCTGACAACGATATTGGACGCGGCGCAGAAGAAGCCCGCGGCAAGGTCGTAAGGCGAGAAAAGATTTAGATCAAACGGCGTGCTGCGCAAGCGGCACGCCGTTGTTGTTATTACACTAACTGGCCTGCTCCTCAGACCCCTCTTCCGGGCCTGATTCTTCGTGGGCAGGTTCGTCATCCGGCGGTTCGGGTTCTTCGTGCCGTTCCGGTTCCCGGGGCGGCTGGTCCCGCCGTCTTTCTTCACGGCCAGGCTCGTCGCGACGGCGTTCCTCGCGCCGCCGATCATCCCGCCGGTAATCTTCGCGACGGGGTTGCTCCCCGCGCGGCAACTGGATGCGCCGCAGGCTGCGCCGCAGATTCTCAATTTCGCGTTCGTCCGCCAGTTTTTGTTCCTCGGCCAATTCGACGAGCGCCAAAACCTGTTCCATTTCCTCCAGCGCCTGTTCCAAAGAGTCCACGATATGGCGCACATGATCCACCGCTTTGGCAACCGACGAGGCGGTTTCATGGGCGTGGGGCCGAGGAGGGGGCGGCCTTTGAAAAGACGGCCTTTCGGGCGCGGGCTGGAGCGGCGCTTTGGCTGCCGGGGCGGCCGCGACACTTTCCTCCGGTGAAGGCGGCGGCATTTCCTGGGGAGCGGCGGGGGCTTCCGGACCCGGTGCTGACGCGGTTGCCGGGCGCGGTCCACGACGGTGGCCGCCCCGCCGGCCACGGCGGCGGTTCGATGAACGTTTCCTTGGCCCGGGTTGATTTGTTTCCGGCTGATGTTCCTCTGCCATTTTGAAATAAAGTTGGCGTTCTCGACGCTAAATGCAACAAGAAACGCGCAGAAATGTGAAAAAATCCTGTGACCGTCGCCCGCGCTCCGAAGTCGTCATTGAGAAGCGCACTATGACTGGCGAAGAGCGGGCGGCGGACTGCGGAATAAAATACATATGGATTAGTAAGCGGGGCCGAAAAGGTTTATATTGGGGGATGGATGGAAAAGATCTGGTGTTGGTGACAGGAGGAACCGGATTTGTGGGAGCGCGCTGTATCATTGAATTAATGCGCAAAGGATACCGAGTGCGCACGACAATCCGCGAGATCGGCCGTTCGGGCGAATTGCGCACTGTCATTGCCAGGGCGGTTGGCGGCACCATTGAAATCATCGCGGCTGATTTAAACAATGACGCGCCCTGGCCAAACGCGATTAAGGGCTGCCGTTATGTCCTGCACGTGGCGTCGCCGCTTCCTCCCAAACAACCGAAGAACCCCGAGGCATTGATTGCCCCGGCGCGCGGTGGAACACTGCGTGTCCTGCAGGCAAGTCTGGAAGCGAAAGTCGAACGGGTAGTGCTGACCTCGTCCCTGGCTGCTATGGCTTATCCCCGGGGTGCGGCTCCGGACGTCGTAACGGAAGCATTCTGGACGGACCCGGAGCATCCGTGGGCGACGCCTTACATCAAATCGAAGGCCCTGGCGGAAAGCGCGGCCTGGGACTTTGTTCAGGCGCACGGGCGAACGGACATGCTGACGGCGATCGCGCCGTCAACGATTCTCGGGCCAGTCCTGACAAAAGACATCAGTTATTCCGTCCTATCGGTGGCGCGCATGCTGGATGGCTCGATACCGGCCATTCCACGGCTGGGTTTTAACTTTGTGGATGTGCGGGATGTCGCGGAAGCACAAGTGCGCGCCATGACCACGCGCGAGGCCGGGGGCCAGCGCTATCTGGTCTCGGGCGAGTTCCATTGGCTCGAAGACATCGCCGCGATCCTGCGCGAATCGTTGGGAAAGGACGCCAAACGGGTGCCGCGCGCGCGGGCGCCGGATTTTATGGTCAAGCTCATCGCACGATTTAATCCGGAGCTGCGGGCCGTGATTCACGAACTCGGACAGCAACGGACGGTATCTTCAGAGAAAGCCCGCCAAACCTTTGGATGGTCGCCACGGCCGTTTCAAAAAACGGTCGTTGATTGCGCAACGAGTTTGATTTGGGCGGGAGCAGCCTAGGCAATTGCGGAATGCGGAGAATTGAACCTTCGGCATAGCATCTGCGTTCCATTTGGGCAGGAGTCGAGGTGGCGGGACTCTGACTTCATTTCTCTTTCTCAACTTTTTACCGTTTCACAAACAGCGCCAGGGCGGCGGTGAAGCCGTGCAGAAAGCTCTTTTTGCCCACCGGACCAATTTCGCCGTTGCAAAAAAAGCCGCTAAGGCCCAGGGGGCCGATTTGTTTTTGGGCGAGCCCGGCATCATGATTGGGCACGCCGAAAAGGTTCTTCCCTCTTCCATTGCAGCAACAAAGGCAGCCTCCGTAAATGGGCGCGTCGCCGAGGCTTTTTCGGGTATGCGCCAGAAGTTCGTTCATGTCTTCACTCGCAGCCGCGGCGTCGCGCCGCTGGAACTGCATCGTTTGCCCGGCCCGCGGCAATGCGCCCACCGCCAGGATGCCGGAATTGGGGTCGCCGCCAATAAGCTGGCGCACCAAAAAGTCGCCGCGATGAAAGTCTTCCAGATATTCGTTGACCACCAGGCCGATATAGAGGTTGCCGCGCGCTTTCTGCTGGTCGGCCGGCGGAAGTTTCTGAAACGTCTCGGCCAGGACGGCATAGGCGGGACGGTTGGCAATTTGATGAATCAGGTTTTGTTCGACGCGCGTGAGGGTCCACGGTTCGCCGATGGGTGTGCAGCCCTGGGATACCACGCCCGCCAGCTTCACCGCGCCTCCCACTGAAATGGCAATGCCGCCGTCGTCAAAAACGTCGCCATTCAGATAGAGCTGGGTGGATTGGTCAGCAAAAACGCCGCTGGCGGCGCCGCCAAACGTCGGCAGCGGCGCATACGATTCGTTCCAGGTCCGCATCCAATTCTCGGCGTCCATGTGGAAGGGGTCGTGAAACGCGAGCCAGCCATTGGTGCGCGACGTATCAATGCCGGTTTCCTTGCGCCAATAGGAAGGGCTGCCGGATTCTTCCACCTGAGATTGGGTAAAGCGGAAACCTTTGAGCTCGGCGCCCGGCAGTGAATAAAGTCCCAGGACAATGCCCGAAGTGTTTTCAATTTCCTCGCCGCCCACGATCAGGCCCGTGCCGGAACAACCGGCCAGCAATGGAATTCGGCCATGCACACGGAGAATCTCAAGCGTCTGGGCGGCGTAGGGGAAAAAATCCGGAGTCATGAACACCAGTCCGAGCGAAACCGGATGCGAGAGCCGGGCGCGCAATTGTTCAATCCAGCCGCGCAGGCCGTTTTCGTCGAAGCCCTCAGGCCAGTGCGCCGCGATGGAATATTCCGTGTTCACAGTCATAAAATAAGCTCAGAACCATTTTGCGGCAACTCTGAAGCAGTATCCGCACCAAGGTATCGGCTTTTGGCGGAAAGACTTAATTCCAGGTTTCGCAGGCAGGCGCCCCAAAAAATCCGTGTTTATCAGCGCCCATCCGTGGTTTAATCTCCCTCCATGGAAAAGAAATCAAGCATTGCCGTGTGTTTCGCGCTGGCCGAAGAGGCAGGCCCATTCAAAAAACTGTGTGGAGAGGCGGTACCGCTCTTTTTCACCGGGATTGGGCGCGAGAACGCGGAAAGGGCAGTCCGGCAGTTTTTGGCCGCACATTCACCGGAGTTGTTGCTAACTTGCGGTTTCGCGGGCGGGCTGGCGCCCGAATGGAAAATCGGCGACGTGCTCTTTGAAATCCGCGGGGGCGGGGTTAACAACGGTTACACCGCGATCATGGCAAAATTAACGGAAGCCGGGGCCAAACCGGCGAAAATCTTCTGTACCGACCGAGTCGCGGTGAAGGCAACTGAAAAGAAGAAGTTGCGCGAGGAAACAGGCGCGGACGCGGCCGAAATGGAATCAGGAGCGATCCAGGCGGTTTGCGAGGAACGCGGGGTTTCGTGTGTGACCGTACGGGTGATCTCCGACACATCGGATGAAGATTTGCCGCTCGACTTCAACAACTATTTAAAGGAAGACAAGAGCGTGGACATGAGCAAGTTGATGCTGGCCGTGGCGAAAGCGCCATGGAAAATGGGCGCTCTCATGCAGTTGCAGAAAAACACCAAACTTGCCGCGGAAAGTCTGGCGCAAGCGCTGGCCAGGATGATCGCGTAGGCGGCGGCGGGACGACGCCCAACAAACGAAGCAACGGGTAAGCGTATCAAGTCAGTCATCCGGGCCTTTTTTGCATTATCAACCCATGCGGATTCTGCCGGTCATGGTCTTCCTAAAGTCCTAAAGATGTCTATGGATGTCCCATTATGCAATAGATGAAAATCCGGCTGTCGGATTAACTTGAGGCACGGTTGGCATTTAATTGGCACAGACAGAGCAGTTTCCTTCACAGGCAGCTGACCGGAAGTGAAAGAACACGAGTTGAACGGCGTTTGATGAAATTATATACCATGACAAAAGTGGCGTTGACGGCTGCTGCGTTGGCCTTGGGAACGTTGGGGGCTACTGCGCAGATATTCGTCACCCCATCAGGCAGTGAGGGATCCGGCGGGAGCGCTGTGGCCGCATCCGCCACCTTCAGTGAAGTGACTATTGGCGGTACGAGTTACCTTCAGGTAATAGTCGTCAATACCTTTGGTGGATCGCCTGGGTACCAGTACAACGTTGCAAATACCCTTTACGGAATTACCTTTGGTGGTGTGGCCGCTAACGACTTGACGCTGGCATCGGCTTACGTACCAAACGGCCAAACTGAATGGACCTTGGAAACCGCCTCGAAGCCCTATACCTACTCCTCCGAGTCGGTAAATGTCTCGGGCCACCCGGGAATGACTATCCCTTGGGTACAGGAAGGTGACGGAGTTACCGGAGCTGGAAACGGAAAAAACGCCAAAGAAGGCTTAGTGGGAGATGAATTCGATGGCAACAACGCGGGTGGCGGCTTGACAGAGAAAAATGGTCACAACCCGGTTTTCGACGACGAAGCAATCTTCGATTTCACCTATAGCGGCGCAATTAATCCCGCCTCTATTGACGATGTGGTTTTTCAATACGGGACACAGGCAGATGCTTGTGCCGAAAACATCCAGGGGGTTCCATACACGCCTGTTCCCGAAGCGTCCACCGTGATGGCCGGCGCCTTGATGCTGTTGCCTCTCGGTATGGGAATGGTTCGCGCGTTGCGCAGGGAACGACCGACTCATCTTTAATTTACCTGGTTAGTGTTTGGGGTTGCGGCCCTTTCGCTCGACGCGGAAGGGCCGCGTTTCATTTTACGGGAAAGCGGATCTCGCTTTTGACATCCGAATTACCGCGCGCCGGGACCGGATTGTTGGCTGGGAGGCGGAGTTTGCTCCTTCACATGCTGGCTGTAGCTGATAAATGCCGCGCCGATAACAATCAAAATCACGCCGACCCAGCGTAAAAGCGACACCGTTTCACCCAGGAAAATAATCGCCGCAATCGTGGCGAACACGAAACTCAAGGCC
>JASHPN010000198.1 GCA_030038175.1 Verrucomicrobiia bacterium | reverse complement strand
GAGAAAGTCAACACACGCCATTACGCAATTTGGAGCGCACCGGAGCGCGGCTGTGTGCGATAGCACCAGCCGCAGACGCCAACGAAATTAAGATTTCGTTTTGGTTGCCAAGGAACCTAAATTCGTATAACACATTGAATTCACGGAAGTTGCATGAACTGTTCCTTGGCAGCATCACTGGCAGCCGAAAGACTTGTGTATAGGCACGACTCAATGCCTTGCCGACGCGCTGCGGCTGATCTCCCGATAAATCGGGAGACACAGCCGCGCTCCAGAAACGTGATCACTTCCTATCCGTTTTGTATTCGTGGTGATGCCACAACTCGCGAGTGAGAGCGGCGACGGTGCCCAACCCGAGAAAAAGGAAACTGGCAACGACCGCCAGCAAACCGGCCGGCGTGGAACGCAGGCGCTCAATGGCCAGACAGCACGGACCGGACAGTATCACGCCCAATGCGGACGCCGGAACCGCCAACAACTGCCAGATTCCGCGGCCCGGCAGCAAAACGCAATAAATGGCAAACACCAGCACACCCGGAATGAACGGCATCCAGAAGCGCGCGCCCTCGCAATTCATCCAGACGAAGGATTGAATGGCCCAAATAATTCCCACGAAAGTGCGCGAGGCGCCGGCGCCGACGTGTTCCGCATCGTTCCAGCGCAAACTGTGCAGCAGGAAGAAAACGAAACCACCTTGCAACGCCCAGTTTATTACATTCGAATGACTGTGAAACACCACGGCGATGACGATTCCAAACAATGTCGCGCCCAGCACCGCCAGCTTCGGATCCCGCAGCCACGCGGTCCAGAACATCAGGTATGCCGCCAACCCCGCCGCCACGCAGCCCTCTGCGGTCGCACCGTGTATCACCAATTGAATCCACGTTTCAGGCAGCCCGGCAACGAATAAGAGGGCCGATCCATAGGCCAGGTGCCCAGCGAAACGGTTGCCGCCCCGGAGAAATCGCATGACTCCAAAAGCCCCCACGTTCAAGGCCATGATCGCGAGATATGTTTTCTCCGTTCCGGGTGTGCCTGCCAGAAACGGCACTGCCACCGCCGGAACCATCAGCGCATATTTCAGCGCAGCGGGCGTCGCGGGCGCGCGCAAAAATATGGTCCACGCCACGACCCAGCCCACGGGCGCAAACAGATCGGGACGCAGGTGATATCCGTACACATAATCCAGGGCCCAAAGATGCAAGCCCGTTACCGTGATCCACAGCGCAAACAGGCCCATCGGAAGCCAGCGGCGCTGCGGCAGCAAATCTCCGCCCGACTGTGCGCGCGGCAAAAAATTCACCAGCGCCAGCGCCGCCGGCAATACCAGCAGCCACATGCATTCGTTCATGATGTAGTCAGGCCCCGCATCCAGATCTACGCCGATCTTGAGATTGATATAATGGCGGTACGTCAGCGGCAACGCCACGTTGAGTGCCAGCAGGACGGAACCCACGCCCAATAATGATCCCGGCAAATTCAGTTCCGCGAAGTATCGCCTCAAGCCGCCGAATCGCAGTGCCGCCATAATCACCGCCGTGGCGCAAACAGCGGCGGTTATCCGCCACCCTGTTAACGCCGCCAGGCTGATCAGAATAAACGGCACGAACACGAGCAGGTTTTCCAACCCGACGAGCACCATGGAATCGTACCACAGACATCGGCGCGCCAGAAAAATCGCAACACCCACGAGCAACAGCTCATAGACCTGCACCGCACTGAAATTAAAAAGCAACCGCGCCGTCTCGCCCTTGACGAATGTCTCATCAATTGACACACGGTAACAGCCGTAGAGCAGCAGGGCCGCGCTCACCAGATAAAACGGATTACACGCAAAAAATTTCCGCAGCCACCACGATAACGGTTTATTCACGTGATTCGGCCTGGGCGGGGGTAAATCCGGAGACGTTTCAACGGTTGGGTTTGGGGTGATCGGCGGCGGGACGTCGGACCCGTTGGGAACATTGGATTTGTCATTCTCATTCATATGGCACCTCAAAGAATTTTACGGCCATTGTTCAACCGACGATTTTGTGAGGGCATAACACGTGCCAACGTCCTCGAACCGTATTTTCAAGGAAATCCGCAGGTTTTAAAATTTGCAGAAATCGAGATGCGTGAAATTTGACCTTTTATGCGTGAACTTCACGCAGGAGCAAGAAAAGAAATCTTTGGAAGAATGTTGAAGTAAAAGAAGGCGATGCTTATTTTGACAACGTAAAACAAGCGTTTTAGAGACCGAAATTGGTTCAGAAATACCCACTCCTGCTTGAACTGCCGCTTAAATATGAATGAGCGAAATACTCCAAAATCAGCATTGAATTCTGCATCCAGCAAGACTTGTCCTCGCTGTGGGGCCGCGCTGACGACATTCGATAAAATAACGTTAGTGGCAGTCCTGATAATGGCATTTTCACAATCGCTCAAGGTTTTATACATAGTCGGCATCCTGGTCGTAGTATTGCTTCTCTTGCCATCAATGTGCAAACAATGTGGCAGAATCCCATTCCGGGATTTTCCGGCAAGGGCGCGCAGACGCTTGATCATAAGAAAGATTTTCACAGTTCTTGCGCTGATCATTATTTTGGTTTCAGCAATAGCCGTTTCTAATGCGTTGCGAGAATTAAATACAAAATGATCACTGTCCCACGCGCGCCAATGTCTTCGAACCGTATTTTCTAAACCCCATAGGGCGGCATATAATAGCCCAGGGGAAGCGCGACTCCGGGAGCGCGCGGCCCCGGGTTGTGAATGCAACCCGTGTTGACTTCTCTTGAATCGTGCGTGAGCTTGGGAAGATATGCGAAAAATAAATGTGAATAAAATGAAAGAGGAGAGTTCTCTGCGAGGTTCCGAATATGGAACTTTGGGCAAAGATGTTTCCATCGCCCTGGGCAGAAAACCGGAGTCCAACGATGTCCTGGAGCGGCATCCCTTTGATGTGGAAATCGTAAGGGTTCCACCCGGACGAAAGAACACCCTTTTTCACGCTCACGGGGCCCAATGGGAGTTCTATCATGTGCTTGAAGGACGAGGCATGGCGCGACACGCCAAAGGTGTGACCCGTATCGAGAAGGGAGACGCTTTTCTTTTTAAACCGTTTGAGCCTCACCAGATAATCAATGACAGTGATGCTGACATCGTCATTTACTTAATCGCGACCAACCCATTTAACGAATCCCTGTATTTGCCCGACGAGGACAAATGGATCGTGAAGTCGCCAAGATTTGCAAAAGTGCGTTTTGATACCGAGAAAATCTTTTCGGCTAAGCCCGGCCGACGAAAGATCTCCAGGAAGGCCAAGCGCTCATAGCCCGCGCTCCTGATTTCGACTCAGGTGTTCTTTTGTCCTGAGGCAGTCCGCGGGCGGCGTGGGAAGGTTTTGGCCAGACGGATAAGCCGGGCGACCTTGCGGACTTTTTGCGCAAACGGCTCGCGGGCGAGTTTTTGTCGCATCTGCGGTTTCATGTCATGGGCAGCTCCAATTTATATCGTTGGAGGACATCTGCCAGATACGTTTTATCAACGTCGGCCTGTGCCAGCAGTTGCTCAATTCGCGCCTTATCCTTGGCCCTCCCAACGCTGGCAGCAATGGCAATGATATGTTCGGCGCGAAAAACTTTGGCGGGCACGCCTTCATAGGTCAGTTTTTCCGCCGACCGCACGGCTTCGTCGGTCAACCCGGCGGCAGCGAGGAATTGAACGGGAAATCCGCCGACGAGGAGATGTTCGCCTTCAACCTGCCAGCCTTGCGCCTGCAGGTGCTGATAAATGGCGGGTATGCCGGCCGAGAGACCTTTGTCCCTGGGGATAAAAAAAATATCCGCGTCATAGGTAGTGAAGGGTTCAACGTAGTAAATTGCCGCCAGGGCGCCGCCGAGCGCCCAATCTTCAATCAATCCTGCCGCAACCAATCCGTTGGCCGCACGCATGACAGCGGCCAGCGGCAGATCATCCGACGGTGGATTGACAGCCATCCCTTATGATTAACAGATTTACGCCTGCGCGTAAACAATGGCGGAAGGGGTGGGATTCGAACCTCCCCTAGTCCATCCCTCATTCTCCCTAGAAAATGGGGACATCCTAACGAAATCACGGTTTTTTGAACCGTTCAGCACTGCCACCAATTAGACATGATGCGACACCAAAAGACAATGCGAAAGTTCCCTAATTTTACCTAAATGTAATACAGTTTTAATACGGATTTCGCGCCCATTAAAAGCGTCAAGGCAAATCTTCAATTTTGTTAAACTTTTTTCTGCCCGGTATTTATTGGGGTTTTGGCCCAAAATAAATATAAACACATTAACAGATAATGTCTTGACAACTGGAACGCACGTTTATAGAACGCCATGATACAGTGCCGACGCATGAATGCGACATTTGAGACCAGCGCGGGCCAGCCCGCGATAACGAGCGGCCTTGTAAGCGGCCCGCGCACCCTTGAAATCATTTTCCCGGACAAGACTTGTCGGCCATCAAAGCGGACCCTTGAGCGGCTCGTAAAGGCCGGCCGGGTGCCGAGCGTCAAATTGGCAAATCTCCGATTCTATAATCCCGAAGCGGTCAAAAGGGCGTTGGAAACTCAAACAACCGCGCCGGGGAGGCGACAAACAAAGGACTGCCTGTGAGTGATGACATACAAACCGATTCCAAACCCGTTCCTTCCGGCAACGATTTCGCCCGGCTGAATACGCTTCACCGACAGATCAGGGATAGCCACAAAAACGTAAAAGACTTTTCCGAGCGGCTGAGGCGCAACTTGCAAAGCGCAATGCTCGAATCAATCATAGCCGGGGATGCATTGGCCGAAATAAAGCGGATAGTCGGCCGTTCACGATTTGAACGCGTCGTCAACGATCATCAGAAAGGTATCAGCGAAGCGGAAATTCGTGCTTACATGAAATTGCATGGAAATCCAAATATGGAATTCAAGAAAGCGGCCAGCCTCCTTGGCATCTTCGGTAACGCCCCGGAACCTGGGCCGTCATCGGACCCGTCGAAAATGGAGGACCGTGGAGCTACTTGAAAAACAAAAGACCGCGCCAGAGTGCGAATCCGGCGCGGCCCGATCAGAAAAAACGTGCCACAAAAGTGAAGACATTCAGCGAAGTGTCGGCGCGGCGCAAATCCTGCGGTTTTTCGCGGGCCGGCCAGACGCCGCATCCTCCGCCCTTCCGAAGGGCGCTCTATGAATAACGTCGCAAGACCACATGACGCAGTAGAGCCGCCTTTTTGTTGGCAATCAAAAATGGCGCTCCGCAAAATCCGCGAAGCACTTGATGCCGAAAAGGCCGTCGCGTCCGGCATAGGCGTTTATGTGGCCTTGACTGAAATCGCCTCCGATGAACAAAAAAATCCTTTTGAAACTACGCACTTATATATCGGCTCGAAATCCGGGTTCAGCCCTCGGACCGTTCAAGAGCGTATTCAAGACCTGGTAGAAATTGGCGTTTTGGACTGCTTTGTGCCGGATCGCCGGGCACCCGCGACTTATACCCTCCTGTCCTTGTCGCTAGATAAGCAACCATTGCCGGACGTTGTGAATTCATCGCATCACGACCAGCAACCGTTGCCGGACGTTGTGCAACGGGCAAAAAAAGGCCCGTTGCCGTCAGTAGAAGAATCAATTGAAAAATCTAAGAAGAATAAAGCGAAGAATCGTAATAGTGCCGATCTCGCTTCAGATTCGCCAAAGGCCACGTCCGAAGCTCAGCGGCTGATCTATTTATTGGACCTATGCAAAAATGTCCTTGGCGACGATGAAATGAAAAAGTATCACGCTAGGTGGCTGGCACGGGCCGAAGATGACCCCGATAAACTTGACACGGTATTGGGGGAGACAAGGCGGGCAAAGTCTGCTGGTGAAATTACCACAGTTCCCGCTCGATATGCAGAGGATTTCTGGAAGCGAATGACGACTCATTTCAAGTGCGATGGATGCGGCACTGTATTTGATGATGATACCGATGCAATGAGCCTGTATGAATGCGGGGACTGCGGGACACAATTCACACGCGAAACGTCTGCGGATGGTTGTTCTAATCGGTGCCCTGGCTGCTATAAATTCGGCGCTAAAGTGTCAGATCGCGGATGTCCAGAATGCGGAGACGGCGAATTGGAATGTATTTAGATTTAATTAATAATATGAACAGTTCGATGCAAGTTCTGGCGACGGCGGCGCGGATAATCGTCGCATGCAATTTCCATTCTTCTTATAAGATAACATGCTGTTTAGAATTATACTGGCTGTTGAAATATCATTCATCTGTTAATTTATTAACCGATACAAGCATAGAATATATTACAGGATGTTTAATTAATAATACATTACTATATGTTGGCATTGTCTTTACAAAACGAATCTTAGATATATTAGAGTTTGCGACGGCGCACAAATGGTCATGAGACTCCTACCCCTACCCCCCCCCCACCCTTTAAGGAATCTTTTTTTCGGCCCCCGGCGACCGCAGGTCTGTTGTCATGGCGCTATTTTTGTTTAGAATGACCAAAACTAATGTCCCACTTTTCGTCAATCCGGGTTTTCGGCAAAACTATGGCATTTTCGCGAAACGGCAGCGGCAAGGGGTGAGACATTTGGGATATTGAAAAAATCTGTCCACGTTGCGGCGCTCAGTTCAACGTGGAGGCTCCCAACGATCCGCGCATGGCCGATTTCGTCCACAGGATGCCTTGTGCCTGTGGAAAATGCGCGGCGGCACCGGATAACTTAAAGCGAGATCAAAACCCGCGTCAACATTGCGCGAATCTCCCATATCGTGATGATTAACTGAATGTTTCGCCTTGAGTATATGGGTAACACATCGCAACTTGAAATGCTGACGATTCCGGGCCTCGCAAAAGAGGCCGGGGACATATCGCCACAAGGGTTACGCAAAATCTTGAGGCGGCATGGCATTTCCGGCGATGCCGTTCTTGTCGAAGGCAGTGTTCGATCTGAATTATTTTTGCGGGCACGTGTGGCCCAGGTCAAACAACTCATTAACGGAAAGAAAAATGAATCCATTTCTTAAACGGTTAGCGACGGACATTCCACTGTTGGAAATAGCAACCTTGAATTGTTTTCTCAATTCGAGTCCCTCAACTGGCGACCTACAACTTGCCGAACACCCGGCGTTGAAAAGACTCAAGGACACTTTGGCACCGAAGGCAGAGATGCGCGATGATGTTGCCATTGTTCCCGTGCAAGGGCCGCTCGCCCATAACCCGGATGCAGAGGAGATGCTTTTCTATCGTGTCGAGAACTCGCGAAATATTCTCAAAATGATTTCGGACGCCTCAAATGATCCTGCCGTGAAAGGCATCTTGCTTCGCATGGACACGCCGGGCGGGATGTTGATGGGCGGCCCGGAAGTGGCGGATGCCGTCACAAACGCCAGGCGCACAAAACCTGTTGTGGCACACATTAGCGGGATGGGCGCTTCTCTCGGATACATGATCGCATCACAGGCCAATCAGGTGATTGCGAATCGCAGTTCAATTGTCGGAAGCATCGGCGTCATTGCATCAGTTACGGATTATTCGGACCTACTTGCAAAGATGGGCATCAAGTTTGAATATTTCACGAATCAGGAAGGTAAATTTAAGGCCGCCGGTGCCCTCGGCAAACCCCTCACGGATGATCAACGCGAAAATATTCAACAGTCTGTTGATTCCGCCTTTAAAATGTTTAAAAGCCAAGTTCTGGCAATCCGACCCCAGGTTAAAGGCGAAGCCATGCAAGGCCAGACATTTCGCGGAGATGAAGCGAAACAAAAGGGCCTCATTGATCAAGTGGGCGATGAGAATTTTGCCTTTTCACTTTTAAAAAAATTGATGCCTGGCGCGGCTTCCTCCGGGCCGTATATCAACAATGGAAATGCGACCGGATATTCTCCGGACGCCGCTTTACTCTCGGCTCGCGGTGTAACAACTCTCTCGGAACTTAACACCCTTGGACCGGCAACCATGGGAGACTAAACAACCTCAAATGCATTTACGGAAAACGACCCAAACTTTATGAACAAAATTCTTCGCAATATTGATTCGGATGATGTCACAGGCGGAAATGATGAAATCCCATCCGCCGAAACGTCCGTACCGAGCACAGCCACGTCCATAGCGCCCACGGCATCACCAGCCGTAAGCGGACCGGCCCCTGAACTCAAAGTGTCAGATAACAAATGGCCGATGACACATTTCCATGAAACGGCAAATCTCCCGGCCACCGCCCAAGCAAAAGCGGACCGGAACACCGTCCCGCAAAACCTGCTTGATCGTTTGAATCTTCCGCTGCCGTCCAAGCGCGTCGAATTGGGAAAGGAACATCATTTCCTCTATAACCTTTTACAGGAGCAATATGGCCGATTATCGAAAGCCACAAGGTCTTTGGCAGCTTCGCGCCATGCTCTTGTAAAAGCCGCCATCAACGCGATGGATAATGGCCCGCGGCCTCCCCGAATCGGGGCGAGCGAATTGGCATCGTTGGCCATCGCTCACTTGAGCGCCCCGGCGCGGCGACAAAAGGAACTCGCGCTTCTGGAAGCCGCTCTTAAGCTTGAGGGCGATAAGGCCACCATGGGCGCATTTGGGCGCATGACTATCGCCCCAGCCCGCAAATTGCCTCCGGGAATCGAATGTCTTTTGTATGAGCGCGATATTCAATTCGATCTTGCCTGGTGTCGCTGGAATCTGGCCAAATATCAGGCGGAACTGTTAAAGAATTGGGGGCTCGTTTATCCGAAGGAAAGATTGGCTGAAATCAAGGCTGAGCATGAGCGAGGCGCGGAACCGGACGCGATCAATGCACTCAACGATGAGGCGCTGGCACTATCACTTCCAACAGCGGCAGCGACTTCCCGATCAATCAGGGTTGCTCTGGCAGAACATTGGACCGAAAATGTCGCTCCAGCACTTCAATCAATGATTGAATTGTGCATTGAGACGTTGGAGGCCGCAAAGGAAAGTTACCTGGACACCGAAAAATTCGTTTTTGAACGCCATCCGCTCAAACCCGAACCGTCGCCAACGGTGTTTTCAACATCCTTTGACCCGTTAATAGCGCAATTCAAGGCATATCTGGCGGCGCATCACAAACCGATTGCGATGCCCAATGTGACCGGCCCTCATCCGATGGACGGCAACCATACGATTTTGCAAAACGTATTTGCATTGCCAATTTTGGATGAAATCGGCCCGGTCACTCGTCCCTATGCAGCGAGCGACGATTCTTCCCCTTCGGGTTCGATGGCTGCCTCAGCGTCGGCGGCCTGATTTACCGGAGGGCTAGCCATAGCGCGAGCCATAAACGCGCTATGGCTATTTAATTTTATGAGCGCCGATCACGCCCCTGCCAATTGCTCGCCCGCGGTTATGGTTCAGACCGATGGCGAACAGGGCCGCGCCGAAATGGCGGCGCGGATGTTCGAGTTTGCAAAAGCAAATCTGCCCGGTTTTTTGGATACCGATCATTTGCCGGGCCGTCCAGTATCCTGGGACAATCCTAAAATATCTCTTTTATCTCACCCTGGCGTCAATAAGGCTGTGAGAAATTTGGCCAGCATCGCCGCCCTAAATTGTTGGTTTCGGCTCAATCAATTTCATTCGTTGCATCCTGATCGGCTGCTTGCAGAACTTCGCGGCGCGCGGGATAGCTATAATGACGCGACATTAGCCACTCAACTCGACGCCAGGGCGGAAATGTTTGCAAAATATACTGAACTGACGCCAGCCGTCCGGGCAAAGTTTCTCGAATATGCTGAGACGTACCGTGCAAACGTTGTTTTCGCCGCCTCAACCGTGCTTCGATATTGCCAGGGCATCGTTGGCGAGTGGTTGGAAATTATCCCCGCCGAAAATTTCCGCGATTTATTGACCGAACTTCAACGACTCGAAACAGCGCCATTGACGGTGCAATTGCGCTGGTTCGGGCTGAGCGAATTTGTAATGGAGGATTGAATCTATGCCACTCAAGGTCGAAATGACGGGCAATTATACCGGGTATCAACAGATGCTCAGAAAGGCCCGGCTGGAAACGAAGGAATTCGCCGTCCAGGTCAACGAGGAAACGTCCAGATCGTTTCGGGACATTGGCCGCTCTTTTGTCGCGGGCTTTACCGGGATGTTTGCTTTTGAAGGGTTAAAGCAGGGCCTGCAATGGTTCGTTGAAACGGGCAATCAGATCAAAGACATCTCCGAGCAATTGGGCATGTCAACAGATCAATGGCAAAAATGGTCCGATGCCGTGCAGCAGGCCGGCCTGCAAACGGAGGGATTTGCCCGCGTGGTCGAAGCACTGAAGCAAAAACGGACCGAGGCATTGACGGATCCGAAGGCGCGGGCGGAACTTTCGCAATTGGGATTTTCCGATGCGGACATTTCCGGGAACATGAACACTTCGGATTTTGTCCTTAAAGCGTTCGAGAATGCGAACAAAGGCCCATACGCAAAGCAGGCATTCGACACCATCGCGGGCGTTGAGGGTGTCCGATATACCAGGGCCCTGAATTACCTGCCAGAGGCTCAAAGCGTATTCAGCCCGGAAGATTTGAAAGCCTCCGAAAAGACCCAGGAGGCATTAAATAAATTTTCAGAAGCAGTGGACAAGGCGAAACTTAGCATTATTGACGCCTTCGTCTCAACCAAAGCGTTCACCATCGTCAAAGATTTCTTGCTTGGCGAGTCCGGCGCTCAGGCTCGCAAAGACGCGGATGCCGCTGAAAGACAATGGAGGGCCGATATGGATTATCAGCCGGTCCGGGCGGCTCGGAATGGCGTGGCCCTGACGCCAGATGAAATTGCGGCCGTAGCAAAGGCGCATCACACCATCGCCGCCGTTGATCTGGATAAAGCTATGGGCCGAAAAGGCGCGTCTGGCGCGGCGACCTCAATGGCGGTTGACACGAGTGACCCACTATACGCCGTGCTGCAACAACAGCAACGGGACATCGCGGTTAAAGACCAGGCGCGGGCGCATCAGGAACTTGAAAGCCAGCGCGATCTGATGACAATCGGGGACCGTCGCCGAAGCATCCTTTCCGAAATGGGGCCTTTGAAGCAACAGATTCAGCAGCATGAACAGGCGCTTTCGACGCCGGAAGGTTTTCTGACGGACGCCCAACGCAATTCACTGAGCGGTGTTACCGGCCTGTCGCGGACAATTCAGGTCAATGAGTTGCGCGAAAAATACAAAGATGATCTATCTGCCATGCGAATCGAAGTGAACCGGGACCGCTCCGAGCTAAAGGAATCGCCGTTGGCGTTCCAGGCGGATTCGATGGCGAAGGTTGGGCTTTATTCCGCCAGTGCCTTACGGTTTAACCCGCTTCTCGGTTTGCAACAAGAAATGAATCAGCATTTGCGTCAGATCGCAATTAATACGGCGAAGCCGAGCCTCTTGCCGCCGAACGATCCACATAGACCTTGAATCGGTCGAAAACCGGGTTTGACCGGAGAGAATCCCCGTTAATCCCGTTCCTACGCGCCCTGTAGCACGGGTTTTCCAGCCCTCCAACGTCCGAAGACACCCCCGGAACAAACAAAACGTTCCATATTCAATCCTAGACCGAAGCGGGAAATGGGCGAAATAAGTTACAATGAGTTATAGGATGATTTTGTGACAATTGTCACCAATTGGTGACAAAAAAGCCGCCCGGCTTTTAGGCCGGGCAGCTTCCGTTTCAGGTTCGGGCTAAATTATTCCCCTTTTTTCCGCCCATCGTCGGATACAATAATTTATGAGGGCGTCCTGAGCGGCATGGCGTGAGACGTGCGCCGCTTTAGCCAATCGCCTTATCAATGGCCGCAAAATATTCATCGCATCGCGGTCAAGGTCAGCTTCATGGCTCTTGATATAGTTAGGCAGCTCTTTATTGGCATCGTCGAAGAAGCCTTCATCCATCAGATATTGAAATTTCCTGGCCGATGCTATTAATGCTGTTCCCGTTTTCATGTTTATCTTTTAATTGGTCTAAAGTTGTTTGGCCGATTCGCGCCCCGCGCTCAATTCCTTCCTCGAACGCATTGGACACACCGAGGCGAGACCAAAAGTCCTTTTGGTAGTTTAGGATTGCCAAGAGAAACCATCAGCGTGTCTTTCCCCTGGACACAGCGTTTGCATATATCATCCAGAATCGGCTCTATCGAAAGGTCCAGGGGCTTTGTTTTCCGATTCATTTCTCTGGACATCGCACGGGCAATCAGAATTGCCTTCTCAACGTTCGTAAGGCCGATGACCTTGGTTTTAATGAATTCTTGGAAAGTAAGCGGCTTTGCTTGTTGTTTTGTTTTCATCTATTAAGTCGGTTATGGTTGTTGTCTCTGCATCACGCATTCAGTTTCACCGCGTTCAGGTTTTGAGAAATTAGAAGTTTGCGCCCACCCTTTTTCGCCGGTGGCACGATGGAGAACCATTTTGCCGCTTCTGATTCAGTGACCACTTGCCGGTAGTGCTGGAAAATCATTTGCGGGCTGTTCCCCGCTTCCAGCGCCACTTGGGCCGCGTTTTTAATGGTTGCAAGCCTATACGAGCAAAACGAATGGCGCAAGGCGTTGTGACGCCAAACGAAATTGGCCGGCAGTCCGTTTTGCTTCCGGCGCTCGTTAACGGCCTTAGCAATCCTCGGCATTTGGTTCCACCACATGGTAAACGGGACGATTGGGCCTTCCTTCTCAACATGCCGGGCGAGCCACTTCGCCAGATTATCGGAGATTGGCGCAATTCTCCGGGAAGCCGTCTTTGCCTTGCTCGCCTTGATCTCAATGAACCGCTCAGAGAGATTGATTTCACTCCAATCAAGCCGGGCGATCTCCGCACTCCGCAGACCAGCAAAGCCACCGATCACAATAAATGGAATCATCTCAGGCCGCGCCGCGGCGAGGATTTCCGCCATCTCTCCAGGGCTAAAAATTTCAGGTTCGTTGTCGTCGCCTTTCGGCAACTGGACGGCCTCTATTTCGTCTATCGCCTCCTTTGGGAGCCATTTGCGTCTGATAGCAAACCGGAAAAGTTC
>JASHPN010000197.1 GCA_030038175.1 Verrucomicrobiia bacterium | reverse complement strand
ACCGGCTGGCGAGGCCGTCCGGGGGAGAGAAATTCATGATGCAGACAGTCTCGAGTGAAGCAAGCGTCGAAACGGTTCCGGCCACGGGACCCGTTAATATTCTGTTGGTGGACGACGAGCGCCGAAACCTCGACGCGCTGGAAAGCATTCTGGCCCCGATGCCGGGTGTGCGGCTGATTCGCGCCATCAGCTCGGAAGAAGCCCTCCTGGCCCTGCTCAACAGCGAATTTGCCTGCATTATTTTAGACATACAAATGCCCGGCATGAGCGGCATCGAACTGGCGCGCCAGATCAAAACCCGCAAGCGCAACCAACATATTCCGATAATTTTTCTGACGGCATTTTTTCTGGATGAAAAAGACGTCGTGATGGGTTACGGCGCCGGCGCCGTGGACTATTTGACCAAGCCGATTAACCCGGACATTCTCAAGTCCAAAGTAGGAGCGTTTGTGGATTTATTCCGCACGGCGCGCGCGCTGGGCGCCGCTAACATCGCCCTGGAACTGCAAATTGCCCAGCGCCGGAACGCCGAGGAGGCATTGCGGCAGGCCAACAACGAGCTGGAACGGCGCGTCCGCGAACGCACCGCCGAACTGGCCGAGAGCGAAGAGCGCTACCGGCAAGTGGTGAGCAATATCCCGGTGGCGATCTACGCGACGGACGCGGAAGGACGGCTCGCCTACTACAACGAACCGGCCGCCGAACTGTGGGGGTGCCGGCCCAAGCTGGGGGAACAATCTTTGTGCGGCCATAAATTATTGCGGCCGGACGGGAGTGAACTGCCGGCGGACGAACACCCCATAACGGTCACGTTGAAAACGGGTGAACCGCCGCGCGGCCAGGAACTCATCGTGGAGCGGCCCGACGGCACGCACCGCAATGTTCTGCCCTACCCCACTCCCATTCGCGACGGATCGGGGAAAATCACGGGCGCGGTGAACCTCCTTTTGGATGTCACCGAGCGCAATTTGGCGCAACTGGTCACGCAGCGGTTTGGGGCGATCGTCGAGTCTTCTGACGATGCGATCATCGGCAAGGACACCAATGGCGTGATCAACAGTTGGAACCACGGCGCGGAAAGGATTTTCCAATACAAACCCGGAGAGGTCGTTGGCAAATCGGTGATGATTCTCATTCCGCCCGAACGACATCCCGAAGAACTGGAGATCCTGAGCCGCATCCGGCGCGGCGAGCAGGTAAAACATTTTGAAACGATGCGGCGCCGCAAGGATGGCAGCCTGATTGACGTTTCGCTGACGATTTCGCCGATCAAGGATTCCAGCGGAAAGGTCATAGGCGCCTCCAAGATTGCGCGCGACATCAGCGAGCGCAAACGGAACGAACGCCAGCAGCGCGCGCTGCTTGAATTTATGGCGGCGGTGAACGCCGCTCCGACGCTGGACCGGATTTGCGACGCGGGACTGGAAGCCATTATCAAATGCCAGGGCGCGGACCGGGCCTCGGTGCTCTTGTGCGATTCAAGCGGGACTCCCCGGTTCATCGCATGGCGGGGACTGTCGGATGAATACCGGCGCGCGGTGGACGGGCATTCGCCCTGGAAGAAAGACGAACAACCCCGGATCGTGCTGGTCAACGACGTCGCCGAAGCCGGGTTGGAAGAGGGATTACGGAAAATAATTGAAAACGAAGGAATCGGTTCCCTGGCGTTCATTCCCATCACGTATGAAAAGCGGTTGCTCGGCAAATTCATGGTCTATTTCAACGGCCCGCATGCCTTCACCCATGAAGAATTGCAACCCACCCAGACCATCGCTTCGCAAATCGCCCTGGCCATCGAGCGCGAGCTGGTGTCCGGCCAATTAAAACGAGCCAATCGGGAATTGCTCGCCGCGTCGCGCGCCAAAGACGATTTTCTGGCAACGCTCTCGCACGAATTGCGCACCCCGCTCAACCCGGTGCTGCTGCTGGCGAGCGATGCCATCAATAACCGCGAATTGCCGCCGCGGGTGCGCGCCGATTTCAATACCATTCGCAAAAATGTCGAACTGGAGGCCCGGCTGATTGACGATCTGCTCGATCTGACGCGCATCGAGCGCGGCAAAATCATCCTCGACAAGCATTTTATCAACCTCCGCTCGGTGTTACAGGACGCCATCGCCCAGGTGCGCGAGGACATGAACCAAAAACGAATCGTCCTGGATTTGAAATTGAATGCCGCTCACCACACGGTTTTTGCCGACGCGGTCCGCCTGCAGCAGATTTTTTGGAACCTGCTGAAAAACGCGGTGAAATTTACCCCGGAGGGCGGGCAGATCACGGTGGAAACACAAACGCACGGCGACAAGATTCAAATTCGGATTTCCGATACCGGCATTGGGATGACACCCGAGGAACTGGGAGGCATCTTCCGGGCGTTCTCGCAGGGCGATCACGCCCACAACAGCCATCGTTTCGGCGGCCTGGGCCTGGGATTGAGCATTTCACAAAAATTGACGGAATTTCACGCGGGCAAAATTTTGGCCGCCAGCGAGGGACGCGACAAGGGGTCGGTTTTCACCGTCGAATTGCCCCTGGCCTCCGCGGAAGAGGGCGGCGGTTCACGACCGGCCCGGCCGCCGGAGAGCGAAACCAACGGCGGGACCACCCGGGGCATTCGTATTTTGCTCGTCGAAGACCATGAGCCGACCCGTTCGACGCTCGCCAATCTGCTCACCCGGCGCCGGTACGAAGTCGTCGCCGCGGCGACGGCGTCCGAGGCGCGGAATTTGGCCGGCACGCGAAATTTTGACCTGCTGATCACCGACATCGGATTACCGGATGGCAATGGCTACGATTTGATGGATGAGCTTGGAAGGACCAGAAACCTGCGTGGAATAGCGCTGACCGGATACGGCATGGAGCACGACCTGGCGCGGAGCGAAAGCGTGGGTTTTGACGCGCACCTGACCAAGCCGGTCCGCATCCAATCTCTTGAGGCCGCCCTCAACGTGACCGCCAAACGAATGAAAGAGAAAGGTTGAACGGGATCTTATTGCGTCTCCACCCGGAAAAATTCCACCGGATGATTCGTCGAGGGCACATCAATGGTCTTCAATGTCCCGTCGCCCGTGATGTTGGTGTAAGCCTGCCACGTTCCCTTGAGAAGGTTCGTGGTGTATTGCACGTAATTGGTATGGCCGGCATCGGAAACAAAGGAAAATTGGAAGCCGGGATGCGCGGCTTGCGCATTGATCAGAATTACAGAAACCGGAGGATTGTCGGTCACATAACCCACCATGCCGCTGGGGTAGGAAATGGTCGAGAGGCCGCCGGTATTGATTTCATTGGAGGTAGGATAATTATCGGCAAACTGGACCGGCCCGCTGCCGGCCCCGGCCACCCAGACGTTGTCGCCTCCCAATGAAACGTCAAAGAGAGTGATAAAATCCGCAGGCACGTCACCGCCACCGTCCGAAACCGCCTGGAGCGCCCACTGCGGCACGCCGTTGGCATTAAATTTGGCGAGGAAGGCCTGGCTAAAATCATAACCGCTGCCGAAAGCAGCCAGATGAGGGCCGGCCAAAATAAAGTTGCCAAAATAAGTATAGGTATCAAAAGCGCCGGTCACATAAACATTGCCAGAGGGCGAGGCCGCCGCAGCAAAGGGCTGGGCGGTGTCGCCGCCGAACCCGTCGGCAAGCTGCGCGTTTCCACCGGTATCGTAACGCGCAAAATACTGTCCTCGGCCATTGGTAATGCCGACGGAGTAAGCTCCAAAAACGGCGTTGGAACCATAAGCGGTTCCCACCAGAAAGACGTTATTGCTTGAAACAGCGATCTCCGGAACGTCATCAAGCAAACTGCTGGCATCATTTCCGTAGGCCTCCCCCACGCCATGCAGCCACACGCCGTTGCCGTTCGTCGAGTTGACGGCCGCGACCGACCAGTTGAACGCGCTGTTATTGGATATCCCCGCAATGCTGTCGTTGGTGCTGAAATAATTAAACAGGCTGGCGTAGATGCGTCCAAAGCCCCCCGCAAGGTACTCGACCGGATTCGAGGAACGGTCCACCCAATTTAAAGCTCCGGCGCTGTTGAATTGGGCCACAAGACTGGTTTGGCCGGAACCGGGATAATTCGTGCCGGCAATTGTTGTCGAACCATTCACAATGGCCGTCAAAGTGACATTGCCGGACGCATCCGAGACAACACCAACCGGCACGGGGAAAGAATTGGTGATCGTCGTAATCCAGACCGGATTGCCGTTCGCGTCGAATTGGGCCAGGAAAGTGGTTCCGAAACCCGAATCCTGCAGGAGCGTGCTGCCAAGCCAGTTGGCGCCCGTGAAATGGCCGACGGCATAGACACCGCCATTGGGGGCCAGGGCAAGACCTTCCGCGTAGGCGTCGCCGTTTCCGTTGTTCGTGACGGCCACAACCCACTGGACCGATGTGAGATTCTGTTTGACGATAATGGCCGCCGCCTGCCCATAAATCGTCGTGATCTGGTTTTGGGCGTTATAATAATAATTGGTGCCGATGGCGTAGCCGGAAGAGAATTCGTTGGTCCCGGTCGAATCCACCACGCAGGAATAATAAACATTGGTTGGCGCGGTTAAAAGGCCGTTGTCCGAGTCGTAATTCTCCAGGGGCGAGGCAGACGCAGCCGCCCAACCCGGCGGCGCGGGGGCATTAACGAAGGTGACAGCCGCCGGCGTGGTCATGGCCGAACCCGCGTTGTTGCTGGCGATGGCGTAATACGTGCCGGCCACGCTGCTTTGGCCGGAATTGGACGGGATATAGGTCGCGCTGGTGGCGCCGGGCAGCGGGCTGGGATTGCCTTCCTGATACCATTGCCACGTGGGCGTTGGCGTGCCAGTGGCGCCGGCCACGAGGACAACGTCATAACCAGGATAATTGGTTTGGCTAAATGGATTGTTCGTAATTACCGGTGCAACGGATGGCGTGATGACCACTTGATCCAGGAAACCGGCGTCGGAAGGGGACGCCGCTCCGGCAGCCTGCCAGAGGAGCGTGTGCGCGCCGGGAGTAGTATAAAATGACTCAGGCGTCCAGGGCCAGGCGCCGGTGATTTGTTTCTGAAAATTGCCGTCAATGAAAAATTGGAGATTAAATTGATCGTCATTGCCGGCCATGGTTTGCCATTCGAAGCTGACTTCGCAGGCGCCGGTGACGGTGGTTGACAGCACCGCAATATAATCGCTGTTCGTCATGCTGCCGCTTTGAGCGGCGGCGCTATTGTTCAAATAGGTATTTGTGGTTTCAACAAACCAACTGGCATTGCCGCCGGTCGTCCACGCCAAACCCGGCTGGCCCAGGGCATTTCCAAAGTAGTTGGTATTTGGAGGAGGAGAGGAACCGGAGTTGGTCTCCCCGCCCAGCGTCGCGCCTGGATTGTTGTAGAGATAGGCAACTTCGTTTGCCGAGATGACGCGGGGATAGACCTGTAATTGATCCATCAGTCCCGCGAAACCGTTGAATCCATCGCTTGCGGGGCTGTTGGGATTGTTTTGACTCGCGTCGGCCTGGCAACCAAGGATGACGATTTGCGGACTATTCAAAAGGGCTGTGTCCGCAACGTCATTGGCGTCCAAATTCCCGTCAATGTAAATTTGCTTTTCACCGGAGTTCTGATCACGCGTCACGACGACGTGATGGTAGTTGCCGTCATTGATGGCCATTTCGGAAGTCAGCACATCGGTAATGTTCCCATCGGTTTGGAAAACGACGTTGCCTCCGGTCAGCGCGATGGGCGTCAGGTCGTCGGACTGGCTGGCCGTTTGCGCCGTCACCACGCCGGCGCCTTCATTGGCCGGCTCTCCCGCACCGCCCAACGATTGGGTTGTCGCCAGCCAGACGGAGAGCGAGAAGGTGCCTGCGAAATTCGACACCAAATTGTTTGGCGTCAGGTAGCTGCCGCCGTCGAAACTCAGTGCCGACAGTCCGCTGGCGGCGTTGGTCGTCATCTCCGGCCCCGGTCCGGGGAAACTGCCGGCATAGACCACGTTATTGCCGTTGCCCGAAACGTCCGCCGCCAGGACCGTGCCTTCATCAAAATTGTAATGCACGACGAGATTGCTCGTAATCGTTACTCCCGGATTGGAATATAGGAACGCCACTTGACTGGACGAGAGAACCCGGGAATACATTTGGATGTCATCCACCGAACCGATAAATCCATTGTAGCCGGTATTGTCAGGGCTGGTGGGATCGGGGTTGCCGGCATCCGCGAGGGCCCCGATGCTGATCAATTTCGGAGCGTTTAATGAGCCGGTATTGGTGATGTCCGACACGCTTAATGCGCCATCAATGTAAATTTGTTTTTCGCCCGTCGCTTCATTCCGGGTCACCACGACGTGATGATAATTGCCATCGTTAATGTCGGTCGCCGAATTAATCGTGTCGCCGCCATTCGTGTTGCCGGTGTAAAAGCCAATGGCGCCCCCGGTCAATGCCACGGGAATCAAATCATTTGTTGATGCGTTGAGTACGCCCGCCGAGACAATGCCGCTGCCCGCCGAAGCGGGTTCGTTGTCGGCATAACCGGAGAATTGGATGGTCTTGACCCACAACGAGAGCGAGAATGTTCCGGCGAGGGTGGAAAGCAGATTGCTCGAGGGCGTCAGGAAACTGCCGCCATTGAAATAAACCGCGCCGCTTCCGCTCACGGAATTCGAGGTCAAAACCGGTCCGCCGAAGTTGCCGCCGTTGACAATATTATAGCCGTCGGCGGTTAAATCCGCGGCGTAGGGCGTGCTCTCATCGAAATCGTAAAAGGCGATCGGATTGTTCGTATTGCCCGGCACATTGCCGACGACCATGCCGGGATTGGCGTAAAGAAAGGCGACGTCGTTGGAGGATAAAACCCCCGAATACACTTGCAAGTCGTCCAGCGCGCCGGCATAGCTGTAGCCGGGTCCACCGCCGATGATGATATTGTTAGTGTTTCCATCTAGATTATTAGGCACGCCAAGGTCCGAGTTATCGAGCATACCGTTGATGTAAATGGTTTTCTGGCCGGTGCCGCCATCTCGCGTAACGACAATATGCACCCAATTGCCCGTCGTGACGCTGGCCATGGAATGCAAGGTGTCGCCATTGTTCCCGGTTGGGTCGCCGGTGAAAAACGCCACCTTGTGGCCGGTCAATGCGATCGGAATGGCATCGTTGATACCGTCGTAATAGTCGTCAATGATGTTTGCATCATTGTACCCATTCAGATTGTCCGAGTCATTGCCCAGCACATTGGTGGTGTTAACCCAAAGCGAAATGGAAAAACTTCCGTAAAACGTCGCCAGCCAACTGTCAAACACTTGCTGTCCCTGCCCGGGTTGAAAGCCGAGGTTTTCCCCGCCGTCGAGCGTGAGCGCTCCGCCGCCGGCAATCGCATTCGTCGTAAAACCCCAATTCGGGTTGGGCACCCAACTGCCGCCGCCGTTGATGTTGTTGTTATTGCCCGAGGAATCCGCCTGATACAAACCGCTGTTGACCGCCATGGTGTAATGCGCGACCAATTGCAACTCCTCCTGGCCCCGCACGTTAAACGGGCGGAATAAGGCCATTGCGCAACATAATGCAATAGAGTAGAAAGGCGAATTCCAGCGGGCGCAAAAAGTTCTCATAGATATCCTGAGTTTATTTTTAAGCAATGGACTGAGATCCCAACTTGATTCCCACCCGTCACCAGCACGGGCATTCATAAATTGTGGCGCTAATCTACGTGATTTCAAGTTCTTTTTTCGTGGTTTTTTTCTGAATCCGGATTATGCCGCCCTGTTTCTATGACCAATCTCGGTTCACTGAACGGAGTAATGCGCCGAGATTGTTTTTTGAAAAAGCAGCCTGAACTTCAAACCCGGAGGCTGCAACGCATCGTCCGATGCGTTGTCAGACCGCAGGTGCTGATGGATGGATGGTCGGCAATTTCAACCAGGCCGTTGCCTGCGGGAAGCGTCCGCCGTGTGCTCGACCACCCTGACGACATTCTTACGGGAATTGCGCAACATTCCCACGATACCCGCGGCAAGAGGCGCCAGGAGCAACACGCCGGAAATGATTGTGGACGGTTCAGGAACGGCTTCCCAATAGCCGACGGCGGCATTTGAGGGACCAAAGCCGGTAAGACTTTCGTTGAGCTGGTCAAGGGGAATCTCTGTAGTGCTGAGCATGGTGGCATAGCTAACGGAAAGTCCATTAGTATTCCATGTTCCGGTCGCACCCGTCGAGTTCGTATCGGAACTGTCCATTACGATGGCCATGAAGTTGTCATTGGGGGTACTGAGGGTGACGTTATCGCTAAAATCGAATGGGTCGGGTGGATTCAAACTGGTATCATCAATGCCGTTAACATCGAAATTATACGACGTCTCAGTCCATTGACCGGCTACGTTCTGGAGGGTAATCGTTCCCGTAGCCTGGTATGCTCCACCAGGGTAATTCACCCAAACATATTGGATTATTTGGGCGTTTACGACGGTGGGGACGGCTGCCAGACCCATGAGTGCGGCCCATTTTCCGATGATTTTGAAAGCGTTTTCCATAGTTTTTTTGGTTTTTGGCTTCCGCGAAAGGCGGTATTGCGGCGTTCAATCATCAGCCGCAACACACCCTGCACGAATGCCCGGCGATTATATCAGTAATAACCGATATTAATATACGCTATTTACATGTTAATTGCCGAGCAAAAAGCAATGAACGCTGGGACATGTTATATCGTAAAAGGGACATCCCAGTAAAAGGGGCGAGAGGATCTCATGTCCATTTTGTTGGGCATTCCATGACTATTGGCCAGGTTTAGTCATGGTCATGCCAGCGCTGGCATAGCGTATGCTAAAAGGAAATGCAGCGGGATTTTGCGCTAAAAACGTGAGTGAAATGACCGAAATAAGTCTATGAACGTCTGTTTAACAACCGGGAAAAGAGGGAGTGTCGTCCAATGGCTGAGGGGCCGCGCTGAGCACGAGGCAGACCGCCGGGGGTTGGGGGAATCGTCGCCGTTTTTGGTGGAGTTTTTCATGGTACAAGGCGCCGGTTTTAAATGCATGGCTTACCGTAATCCTGACGGAACCTGGCGCGGCGCCTTCGACAACGCGGAACTGCCGGGTGTCATTCGGGTGGTGGATTGATTTCAGAATGGTGCGCGATACAGGGTTTGAACCTGTGACCCCTACCGTGTCAAGGTAGTGCTCTACCACTGAGCTAACCGCGCACAGTGTTTTTTATTTTCCGTTTTTCCCGGGGCGTTGGCAAGTCCAAATCTGCCAAATCCGCGGGGCGATCTTCCCACTTTTCATCGGTCCATTTTCAATTTCACTTTCGGTCACTCTCGCAAATTGCTACGCTGCCCCTCATGTCACGCAAGACGTCAACGCAGCATCACGGTCTGAACGATGTCATCGGCGTCGTGTTGGTGATCATCGCGCTGCTGTTATTGGTTGCACAATGGTCATTCGACCGGAACGATCTTACTTTCCTGCACATGCCGGCAAATAAACCGGCCCATGACTGGATTGGCATCTGGGGCGCGTATTTTGCCTATGGGACATTTATTATCTTCGGTCTGGCGGCTTATTTTGTGCCGTTTTTAATCGGCACTTTTGGAAGCAGTTTTCTGCTGAACCTTTGGCCGTATTTGCGCGAACGGCGCGTCCATGTCGGTATTTGGTCGCTGGTTTTTATTTTTTCACTTTCCGGTTTCCTGGATCGCGCGAACGGCATGTTTCGCCCGTTTTGGCACAATATTGGAGCGCCGGGCGCGGGCGGCTGGCTGGGCCATAATTTGTTTGATTTAAAATTGTTCGGCTACGATTGGGGATTTTGGGTTTTAGGCAGCATTGGCGCGACCATTGTTTATGCGACGCTGTGCCTGATCAGTTTGCTATTCCTGACCAATTTTCAGCTCGGTAATTGGATTCGCGCCCTGTTGCCGCAGCCGGACAAGGTTTTGACGGCGCCATCGCCCCAGGAAGCAGCGCTCGAAAGGCGCGCGCGCGATTTGGAAAAGCAGGCCAAACAACTCCAGGAACAAGTGGCCCGTTCGGGACTGGGCGCGGATTTGCAGCCGGTGCCCGAACCGACGGTGCGTGATCTGTCCGTGCCGCAGCCCAAAGGCCCGCGCATCCGCAAGACGACGCTCCCGGATGCCGGCAAACCGGCCGAATCGGCGCCGGCCGGCGAAGCGGTTACCGCCGGCGAGGTTGGCGCGGCGACGACGGAAGAAATTCTCGGCAAAAAACCCGCTGAAAATACTCCCGCGAAAACTGAAGAACCGGCCGAGCCCGTAGAAGCCGCCGCGAAAAAAGAGGAGCCTGAGAAGACCGACAAACCAGAGGAAAAGCCGGAGGCCGAGGTCAAAATCACAGGCATTGCTCCCCTCAAACCCAGGCCGAAAAAACCCAAGCCCATTTCGGTCGCACAAACACCAATCATCGGCAATTATCAATTGCCCTCGATGGACTTCCTTCAGATGCCGGACCTGACCGTCAAACCGACGGAGTCGCGGGAGGAACTCATGGCCAATGCCCGGCTCATGCAGCAGACGCTCGCGCAATTTGACATTGAAGTTTCACTGGGAGACATCACCAAAGGCCCAACCATTACCCGCTATGAACTGCATCCGGCGCCGGGCGTGAAACTGGAGAAAATCACCGCCCTTTCCAATAATATCGCCGCGGCGCTCAAAGCCGAACGCATCCACATTCTCGCGCCGGTGCCGGGAAAAAGTTCGGTGGGGGTCGAAGTGCCAAACCTGGTGAAGACCAAAGTGATCCTCCGCGATCTTTTGGAATCGGATGAATGGCGCAACACCCGGGCGAAGATTCCGCTGGCGCTGGGGAAAGACGTTTATGGCCATCCGATCGTCTCGGACCTGACTGAAATGCCGCACCTGCTTATCGCCGGCAGCACCGGCTCGGGCAAATCCGTTTGCATTAATTCCATCATTGCATCGCTCCTGTTTCGGTTTTCCCCGGACCAATTGCGTTTTGTGATGATTGATCCAAAAGTCGTCGAACTTCAACAATACAACCAGCTTCCGCACCTAGTGGTCCCGGTGATCACGGATCCAAAGAAAGTCATTTTGGCGCTGCGCTGGGTCGTGAATGAAATGGAAAAGCGCTACCAGATATTTGCGCGCGTGGGTGTCCGCAACATCGGCACGTTCAATTCGCGGCCCAACAAGAAGCTGGTTCCCCAGGAACCGGAATTGCCATTGATGGCAAAGAAGGAGAAAGTTGAGCCGGGGGCCGAGGGCTTTGCCGTGGAAGTGGACGAGCAAATCGTGGTGCCGCGCGAGGAGGAGATCGTCATTCCGGAAAAACTGAGTTACATCGTGGTGATTATTGACGAGCTGGCGGACCTGATGCTGGTCGCGCCGGCGGACGTGGAAATGGCCATCGCGCGCATCACGCAAATGGCGCGCGCGGCGGGAATCCATTGCATCGTGGCCACCCAACGGCCCAGCGTGGACGTCATTACCGGCGTCATCAAGGCGAATATTCCGGCGCGCATCGCCTTTCAGGTGGCAGCGCGCGTGGATTCGCGGACGATTTTGGACGCCATGGGCGCCGATAAATTGCTGGGCAAAGGCGACATGCTCTATTTGCCGCCCGGGTCGGCGAAATTGATCCGGGCGCAAGGCGCGCTCATTACCGACCAGGAGATCCAAAACATCGTCGAATTCATCGCCAAACAGGGCAAACCGAATTATGACATGGACATTCATCAACAGCTTTCCAAACCGGCGGGTTCGGATATTCCGAGCGGCATTGATGAGGACGAGGGTTTGATCGAGGATTGCATTGAAGTCATTCGGAGCGAACAAAAGGCGAGCGTGTCACTGTTGCAACGGCGCCTGCGGCTGGGTTACACCCGGGCGGCGCGCATCATGGATGAATTGGAAAACCGCGGGATTGTCGGCCCGAGCAAAGGCGCGGAGCCGCGAGACATCCTGATTGATTTGGACGGCGGCGGCGCGGACGGGGCCGGGCAGGAGGCGGTTTAGAGCTTCTTTAGAATAGCGGACGCCGGCTCATAGCCTTGCGTAGCGGCGGCTTCAAGACACGTTCGCGCTCCCCTGGCGTTGCCAAATACGTGATAGAATACGCCGAGGTTGTAATTGGCCAGAAACGTTCCAGCTCCCCGGATACTCTTGTACTTTTCGCCCTCACCCAGGGCCAGGCATCGCCGAAAACTTTGTTCGATTTTCGGCAATTGTCCGGCATGCCGGGCCGGGTCGCTGCGAATGAGATTCATGTAAAAGAGTCCGCGCACGAGGTGGAAATCCGGAAAATCATCGAGAAACTTTTCAGATTCGGCGATCACCCTGACGCCGGCGTCCCACTGTTTCAACGCCATCCCGGCATAGATCAGGTCCACGACGACATTTGGCGCGAAGAGGTCCGAACGATTCATCCGGGCATAGGCCTGCTCCAGGCATCGGCACGCGTCGCCGCTCTGGTCCAGGCTCGTGTATTCGATGGCAAGTTGGTAGAGGAGATAGGGATTGTCCGGCTCGCGCTTCAATTCGGCCAGTAAAAGCTGGACGTTGCGGCTGGTCTTTTGAGTCTCGAGGTAGCCATCGTGAAATAATTCACCGCGCAAATTGACGCGCGGAAGTTGCGAAACGAGCTGTTCATGAATGCGGCCCTGAAAACGGATGCCTCGCGGAAAAAGGCGGGAAATGAAACTTTGGGAGCGCAGGGTCTGGCCATGGCGCCGGAAATCGCTGACGACCTTGAGACGGCCGATGGCCGGCGGGTTTCGGATAAACCCGGGAATTTCTGCGCCCAACGCCTCGCCGAGATATTCGTCCGCATCCAGAACTAAAATCCAGTCCCCCCCGGCCTGTTCCAGGGAAAAATTTCGCGCGGCGGAAAAATCATCCACCCAATCGAAATGAAACACTTTCGCGCCGAACTCTTCGGAGATTTGCGCCGTGCCATCGTTTGAGCCGGTATCAACGACAATGATTTCGTCCACAATCGGGCGCACGCTTTGCAAACAGCGCGCGAGGCAGCGCGCCTCGTTTTTCACAATCATGGCCAGCGACAATTTGGGTTTTGAGGTCAAGCGCATGAAGATGACAACGCCGGTAAAGCGCCGTCAATCTTGAAAGACTGGTTCCGGTCTATTCGATTACGAGGACGAGAAGATAAAAAATTCAGCAATAAATCACAATGGATTGGACGATGGGCTGGATGCGATTGTGGTTTAAGACTTTTTCGATGTTGGTGGCGTTCAATTCGCGTCCTTCGGGAACCAGGAGCAGACCGTTGTAGGTATAAATGCCTTTGGCCAGGAGCATGCCCGGACGCAGGTCAGCGAGCATGACCTGCCTTTCCTTTCTGGGAATGACGGCAACCATCTGCGCACGCAGGAAGGCGCGGACGGCTTCCGGATCAAACGCCGTGCCGGCGCCGGCCTTGATCGCGTCAACGGCGCCGGCGTCAGGCAGCGGCGATGAAGCGTAAGCCACAGCCACGGCCAGCAAGCGGGCCAGCCAGGGGATGTTGGGTCCGGAGAGTTGGTCGGGATAGCCGCTGCCGTCAAAGCACTCGTGATGGGCGCGGATGATCTCGCCCACCTGATCGAGCTGGCTGCCAAACACGGCGAGTTCCTGTCCCAGGATGGGGTGCTGTTCGATCACCGCTTTTTCGGCCGCGTCCAATTTTGCAGGCTGTTCCTGCCAATGTTTGATGATTTGACGGGGAACACCGACCAATCCAATATCGTAAAGCCACGCACTGGTTTTGAGAGTGCGGGTGTCCTCGGCGTTTAATTGCAGGATTTGAGCGATGGACTGGCACAACTGGGAAACGCGCCGGGCCTGGTTGCCGAGCGTCGGATAAAAGGTTTGCATTGCATGAACGCAAATTTCGATGGAACGATTGAGGTTGAGTTCCAGAGCGGCGTTCAATTCGGCAAGCTGCTGATTCTTTTGGGCGACGAGTTTTACCTGCTGTTCGAGCGAACGGTTTAAATCCACCAATTGCTCATTCATCGCCTGGGTGGTTTGCTGGAGATGTTCGTTGTGGCACATCAACTGATAACGCTGAATGCCGTTCCTGATTGTCACCAAAAGCTCTTCCCGAAGCCATGGTTTGGCCACGAAACGAAAAACTTCTCCCTGATTGATGGCGTCAATGACCGTATTGAGCTGGACAACGCCGGTGATGAGAACCCGGGCGGCCAATGGCTGCAATTGTTGCGCCCGGGCCAGCAATTCAAGCCCGGAGAGTTTGGGCATGCGCTGGTCCGCCATGATGACGGAGAATTTTCGTTTCTTGAGTTCCGCCAGCGCGGAGTCCGGGTCGGCAAAGGCCGCGGTTTTCCAGCCTTCGCGCTCCAGGTCATCCTTGAGCAGAGCCAAAGAGGCGGGTTCATCGTCCACGATGAGAATCGGATCGGCCGCGATAAAAGTTGTGTCCGATTCTCTCATGTGGTCACCCAGGTCTTTGCCGGCGGAGTTCCTCAACCCGCCGCACCATCCGGTCATTCCCACCCTCGCCTCGGGAGGGCGCCGGGCCTCCAGGTCGGTCGAGACTCATGAAAAGGAGCTCCATCGGGAAGAGCGCGGCCGGTTATAAGAATCCCGAAGGCGCCTTAGATTTCGCCCCGCCTGTTGCAACTTTTCCCATTCGGAGCGGGCGACCCCCCGAGCGGCCTGGAGCAATTTTTTGTTGGACGCCAATATTTCCATGGTTTCCAAAATGAGACCGTTCAGTTCTTTCTCCTTTATCGAACAATCCGTTGGGGATTGTCTCCACTGTTCGCGAACTTGCTGCCGCAACCGGCTGATGGAGGGTTGAAGGCACCGAACCGCGCCGTGGCATTCCATTAAAAACGGCCAATCCCGCTTTTGGATGGCCAGACTGCCCGCACGGGCCAGCCGGCGCCACTGCCGATAAGCATCAAACAATGCCTGTTCCGCGCTCATGCAACCGCCATTTCATCGGGCTGCTCCCGACCCTGGCGGCTCAACATTTCCGCCCAGGCATCGCGCAACGGCCGCATGTGGCTGATTACCTCATCCACGCCCTCGCGGTTTTTTTTCATATTGCTGGCGACCAGGCGGTTTTCGAAATAAAAATAGAGCCGTCGGAGTGTGCCGGCCAGTTCCCCGCCTTTCTCCAGGTTCAGGGAATGGTTTAACAAGCGGATAATGTCCACAGCGCGCCTGAGGTTGTTATGAACTGTTTCGTTTCGCAGGCGCGGATCGGTATGGTCAAAGCCGGTGAGAGCCGTATCCAGGGCCCGGAGAGTGCGATCGAATAACATGAGGATAAGCTGACCGGGCGGCGCCGTCTGGGCGGCAATTTGGGTGTACGATTTCAGAGGGTTCGAAATATTCATAAAAAGACAGGACCGACATCAGGACTGGCTTCCGAGGTTTTGCGCGAGCGTAGCCGCAACGCGGTCCAGGACATCGTCAGAAGGATAACCCGGGTCCGAAACCAACGCGGCCGCACGGTTGACGGCCTCCGGTCGCACCGTTGGCGTTTCCTTCAACGTCTGTTCTAAAGCCTGTGTGTACTCAAAAGACATGGCATTGGCCGCCGGCGCCGCGGGCGTCTGGCGGACTGGGGGCTGGCTCACCGGGTCGGTGCCGGTGAGGCTGACATTAAAATCAACCTCCATAAAATTTTATCGTCAAATAAACAGCTAAAGACTTTTATCACATCCGCCGCTTGCCTTTATTATCGGCAAACCGGCGCTTTACTTTAATAACCCGTAAAGAACCTCATCTTTGAGGCAGCGTTTGCAGGATTTGTTCCGCGGAAAACTGCCCAAAATACCGCGGTGAATGCAAAACTTTCCATTGGTCATCCAAAGCCGACCGCGTGGGGGTGCTGATACACCACGCAAAAAAGGAATACACGCCGAAAGCAAAACCGTGGTGAGGCTGGTCGCGTTTTTCAAATTGCTGCGCGCTTTTGGCCACTTCGAGGTTACTGGCGTCAAAAATTTCGTCGGCCGCCCATAAAATTTTCCCGGTTTTGGCGTCCGCAAGTTTTAGCCGCCATCCCACGGCAAGCGGCGCGCTGGGGCGAAATATAGTCAATTGGCAAAACAACACGGCATCGCAGCCATAGACGTTTCTCAAACCGTCAAAAAAGTCCGCGGGCAAAACCTCTTCCCCGGTCCAGCTCATTTTTCCGGTGCAGCGGCGCAATTCTTCCGGCGTGGCGTCCACCACTTCAAAGCGGCTGGTTTTGACCAGGGCCGCGTTTAAGACCGGATCGAGCATCCGGCAGCCATCGGCCACGGTGCCGGCGAATTGATCGCAGGCCAGCGGCAGCACCACGACCCGCCTAAGCTCCGGCGGCAATTGTGGCGATGCCCGATAGACATTTGGGGAAGACGCGCCGGCGTCGCCGGCCCAGGCGGTCCATCCTCCGAAAAACAGGCCGAGCGAAATGATCCACGCAGACAACAAGGATTTCATAAAATCAAAGGGTTCCGTTGGTGACTTGTTCGGACAAGTAGGTCAGCTCCTGGTTCGTGGTTGATTCAGCCTGTTCCATCGCTTCAAATTCACTGGTCCATTGCGCCTCATTCGACGAAATCTGGGAATTCAAGTTGGAAATTTCCGTGGTGATATTGTCGCTTTGTTGAGTCAGGCTGGTTTGGTGGTCTGTTATTGTTCCGTTGGTGCCAATGGCATTGGTGATATAGTTGTTCAGTTGCGTTGCTATGCCATTGGTTGGATCATTAAAGAGCGATTCAACGTCATTGAGATTGTCGGCCACCGTGCTGTCCAGAGTGGTGGTATCCACCGACAACGTGTTATTTTGGCCATTTGAAGTTATCCCCAGATCAGCCAGCATACCGACGGCATCTCCCGACAAGGACGGGACAGCCGCATCCACCAGCGAACGCAGATCAGAGACCAATTGACTTGAAGTCTGGTCGCCAGTGAGTGTTCCGGGGGTCACCGATCCAGTGGAAGAGGTGGTAACCGCCTGCTCGCTGCTGATGTAGGACTGCAATGTATTATAATCGGTGACGAATTGTTGAATGGCCGAGCTGACCGCGCTGGTGTCGCTGGTCACACTGATAGTTACGGTTCCTGCCTGCAGGGCCGTGACCGAAAGCCCCTGGATGCTGGAACTGGCGGAAGTGATGGTGTTGGATTCGCTTTGCAACTGCGGGGCATCAGCGCCGGCCGCTTGAGCAGTGTCGCTAAGGGTATAGACCAGGTTTTGACCGCTCTGGAGCGTCCCGCTGGAAAGGCCCGTGGCGGCGAGAAAATTTCCGGTAACATCCTGCACAGAAATTCCCAAATCACCGGTTGTATTATTGCTCAGGACGAACCGGTTGTCTATGGAATCGTAAGACGCCGTAACACCGGCGGAGGAACTGTTAATTTCATTGAGCACGTCCTGAATGCTGTCGGTGCTTGCGTCATAATTAATCGCAACGCCGTTGATGGTAAACTCGCCCTGGCCGTTGCCGCCGTCGGTAATCGCCGTGGCCAAATCAGCATTTGACATGCCCACGTCCAACTGCACGTGGCCGAGCGCGGAAGTGCTGGTAACGGAATCGGTTCCATTCGCGTACAATTGCGCAACCTGAAGGAAATTGCTGGTGTCCGCCGCGCTGCCGAGATCAACCGCACTGCCGTCGCTGCTGGCGAGCGTGATTTCGTCCGTGGACGGGCTGTAGCTGGCGGTGACATTGTTATTGGTGGCGGTTGCGATGGCATTGAACAGGTCCTGCAATGATTCAGTCGTGGACACAGTGATTTGCTGGCCGTCCACCGTAAACGTGCCGGCGGTAACGGGAGTGGAAAACCCCGCGGTGCCGACGGTGACGTCGTTTAAATTGCCGCTCGAGCTCAACGGCTGGCTGATGCCCGTGGCGCCGTTAAGCTGCGCGGCCGTGGCCAATTGCGAAATGTCAAAGGTGTAGGTGCCTAAAGCGGCGCCAGTGGTCGTCGTGGCCGTGGCAGTATCTGAATTGGAAGACTGGACTGAAGTACTTTGATAGAGGCTGGTATTTTGCAGGTCCTGGATGTCTGTCTGCAGCGTGCTGAGGTCGCTTGAAATCGTGCCGTACGCAGCGTTTTGGGAGTTAATGGTGCTCTGTTGCTGTTCCCATTGCGTTTCCGGCGCGGCTTCCGCCTCCCCAAGTTCCTGCACTATGGTTTGCCAGTCCAGGCCCGAAGCGACGCCCGCGATGGCCAGGTCGGTCGAATTGCTATTGTTCGTATCATCAACGGTTGGCAACGCCCCCGAGGACAGGATGTTCGACAACAATGAACCGGTGCTGCTGCTTATGGAGCTGGACATTTTGTTCGCTGTTTGTGCGTTCGTCTAAACCGCTGCCGTCTGGTTGTCCCTTTTTATAACCAAAGCTCGGACGGCGCTTGCGCGCCGTCCGAGACGTCATCACCAATCGAACAACTCCAACTCTACTGGTTAACCAGTGATGAGTTTGAGCGCCATATCAGGCAGGGCATTGGCCTGCGCCAGCATCGCCGTGCCGGACTGGACCAGGATGTTTGCCTGGGCGTATTGGGTGCTCGCCGTGGCCACATCCACGTCCATTATCGTACTGTTGGCTGCCGAGAGGTTGTTATTCAACGTCGTCAATTGATTGCTGTAATCGTTCAGCGTCTCTTCGCTCGTGCCAATCGTGCCGGTATCCGCCGCCAACGTGTTGATGGCGTTGGTAACGTCCGTCAAGGCCTCCGAGGGGCTGCTTGTCAGACTGGCGCTCGAGAGTGTTGTAAAGGTCGTGCCCGTCAAGTCGATCCCGTCCATCGTGAACGTGTTCCCGCTGGAATCTATCGTTATATTGAGATTCGTTCCATTGAAGAGGCTGACCCCGTTGAAGCTCTCCTCGGATACACTGTTGATATAACTGGCCAGGGAACTGAACTCGTTTTGATAGAGTTGAACATCCGAGCTTGATTTGGTGACGTCCTGCGCCTGAACGGCGAGTTCGCTCATGCGATCCAGCGCCGATGAAACCTGCTGAAGGTATCCGTCCTGGGTCTGATTGAACGACAGCGCGTCGGAAATATTATTGCCCGCCGCGGTGTTTTCTCCTTCCTGAGCCACCAGGCTCATCGAGACTGCCAGGCCCGCGCTATCATCCGAGGGCGAAGTGATCTTCGAACCAGAGGACAATTGCGCCAGCGAAGTGCTCAACATCTGGCTGGACTGCTCCAAATATTGGGCCGTTGTTTCTGCTGATAGGTTTGTATTGATTACCATTCCATTCATATATAACTCTTTCCGTGAGTCGCCCTTTTGGGGCATTGTTTTTGCGCAGCATCCATGCTGCGGACACGCCATTTTACGGGAGGCGCATCATTATCCCTGCCGGCTCTTTATGGCGGCCGGCCACCATGATTTAACATCACTGCTATCGGAATAAACCAATACCCCTTAAATGTTTTTTTCGGTTTATTTGGAGTAATGGCGGTTTGGGCATCCCTGAATTTTCTTCGCTTTTGGCCGCTTTGCGCGTATTTTGTCCGTTTGAAAGACTGTTAAAGAACGAATTAAACCGGCTGGCTGTCGAAGATACCGATCATGAAAACCGTTCCGTTGCCGCCCTGCAAACATCGCCCCCGAAAATATGGGGGACCCTCCGCATCCGAAGTTCTTGCCACGCGCCGGCAGTTCCTCAATCCGGCGATTTTTCTCTATTACCAGAAACCGCTCATGCTGGTCGAAGGCGCGAGGCAATATGTCTGGGACGAAACCGGCAGGCGCTATCTGGACGGTTTGGGCGGAATTGTCACCGTGAGCGTCGGGCATTGCCATCCCGACGTGGTGGCCGCGGCGAATCAACAGAACGAAATTCTCCAGCACTCCACTACGATCTACCTGCATCCGAACGTGGCGTTATACGCGGAAAAGCTCGCCTCGAAAATGCCGGGTGACCTGAAGATCTGCTATTTCGTCAATTCCGGTTCGGAAGCGAATGACCTGGCGCTGCTCATGGCGCGGGCGGCCACGGGCAATTACGATGTCATTGCGTTGCGCAACGGATATTCGGGCGGCAACGCTTCGGGCATGGGCTTGACCGCGCACAGCGCCTGGAAATACAACGTGCCGCACAGTTTCGGAGTGCATCACGCGCTGGCGCCGTATCCGTATCGCGGCCCGTTTGGGTACGATGACGCCGCCGCCGGAAAAAAATACGCCGACGATGTGAAGAATCTGATTGAAACAGGCACTCCGGGAAAATTGGCCGCGTTTATCGCTGAAAGCATTCAGGGCGTAGGCGGGGTGGTGGAATATCCGGACGGTTATTTAAAACAGGTATATGAACACGTGCGGGCGGCGGGCGGCGTCTGCATTGCCGACGAAGTCCAAACCGGTTTTGGGCGCCTGGGCCGTCATTTTTGGGGCTTTGAATTGCAGGGGGTCGTGCCGGACATCGTGACGATGGCCAAGGGCATCGGCAACGGCTACCCGCTTGCCGCGGTGGTGACCACTCCCAAAATTGCCCAGGCCCTCACCGGCAAAGTTCATTTCAACACGTTCGGGGGAAATCCGATAGCCAGCGCGATCGGAAAAGCAGTTCTCGAAGTCATCGAACGAGAAAAGCTTCAGGAGAACGCCCTCAAACAGGGCAGCGCGATTCTCACGGGTTTGAGCCGGTTAAAGGAAAAGCACAAAATGATCGGCGACGTACGCGGGCAGGGGTTGATGTTGGGAATTGAACTGGTCAGGGACCGCGCGACGAAGGCGCCGGCATCCGTGGAATGCGCCCAGGTAGTGGAAAAGGCGCGTGAACTGGGCCTGCTCCTGGGCAAGGGCGGCCTTTGGGGCCAAACGATACGGTTCGCCCCCCCCATGTGCATCACCGGCGCGGACGCGGATTTTGTGCTGGCGGCCCTTGACGAAGCATTAAAGCTTTAATCAGAGCGGCCCTTATCGAGGGCTCGGCAATGCAAGACGATTTTGTTTGAGTAATTTTATCGTTTTGGCATTCTAAAGGCTGGACGGGCACGTAAATGAACGGAAAATCACGAATCAGAACCGCCGGGGAATTTTGGCGCGATACCGCGGATTGCTGGCAGCGGTTGCCGAACAAGACATTCTTCTTTGCCCTGCTGGCGGCGTGGCTTTTGCTGTTCCAGTTTCTGGGCAATTCCGTATTTGGCTATGTCCATACCCCCTCCCTGTTTTCGTGGATGTATTCGTGTTATAACACTCCCAACGCCGCGACGGACGACGGCCATGGCAACCTCATTCCATTTTTGGTCCTGGGTCTTTTTTGGTGGAAACGCCATGAACTGCTGGAATCGCCGCTGCAAATCTGGCGTCCGGGGCTGCTGATTTTAATTGTGGGCATGGCGCTGCAGCTCTTGTCTTCGATGCTTCAATTACCGCAATTTTCGATTCTGGCGATGTTTATCGGGATCTACGGGTTAATGGGCCTGGCCTGGGGACCGAAATGGCTGCTGAAAAGTTCGTTTCCGTTTTTTTTGTTCATCTTCTCGATTCCGCTGGGCACACATGCCACCGTTATTACGTTTCCCCTGCGGCTGTTGGTCAGCCGGTTGGTCGAAATGGTTGCGCATCTTTTTGGAATAGACGTGATTCGGATCGGAACTCAATTAATGGATCCTTCCGGGAACTTTCAATACGACGTCGCGCCGGCGTGCAGCGGGATTCGCAGCCTGATCGCAAATTTTCTCCTGGCAACGGTTTATGGCTTTCTCACGTTTCGGGAGGGCTGGAAACGCCTGTTTTTCATGGCGCTGGCGCTGCCTTTCGCAGTCCTGGGAAACCTTCTGCGGCTGCTGATGGTCATTGTAGCCGCCACGATCGGCGGCCAATCATGGGGCAACTCCGTCCATGACAGCACGCTTGCCAGCCTGATGCCGTATGTGCCGGCGTTTGTTGGTTTGCTGCTGATTGGGCGCTGGATGGAAACGCCGGAACAAAAGGAGCAGGAAATATGAAGGGCCAAAAATGGTTCATTTTCCTGGTGGCATTATTGCTGATTGGCGGAACCGCCGGAGCGCTGGCATGGTTGCGCTCGAACCAAAAACTTGGCCCGCCCGGTCTCCGCGCCACCCCGATTCCGGGCACCATCATGATGAAGATCGCCCTGCCGGAGCGGGTCCTGGATTTTAGTTCCACCAACGTTCCGGAGCCGGAACTGGTTTCGGGGTATTTGCCGGCCGACACCAGTTACGCGGAGAGGATGTACACAGCTCCTGACGGCTTCAGGATCCAATCGGCGGCCATTTTGATGGGGACGGATCGCACCAGCATTCATCGCCCGGAATATTGCATGCCCGGCCAGGGCTGGAGCATTGGCCAAAAGAAGGTTGTGAATATACCCATCAATGACCATCCTCCTTATCCGCTTGAAGTGGCGGAGTGGAAAGTAAGCCAGACGGTCCAGCAGGCCGATGGCCAAAACCAAATATACGCCGGCGTTTATGTTTTTTGGTATGCCGCGCATAATCAGGAAACCGCCGACCACGATAAAATGTTGGAACGGATGACGCTGGATTTGTTTCGCACCGGGCAACTCGAACGCTGGGCCTACCTGTCGTATTGGTCCCCATGCGAACCGGGGCAGGAAGACGCCACCTTTGAAAGGATGCAAGCGTTCCTGGCCGCGCAGGTCCCGGCCTTTGAATTGCCGCCGGAAAATAAATAAAATGCTGCGACGCGACCAACAAATTCGAACGCAAATTCACCAGCTTGCGGACGCGTGCATTTTCGCCTCAAGTTTTTTGCTCAGCTATCTTTTTCGGGCCGACCCGCGTGTGATTGCGGTGCTGGGAGCCCCGCCTCCGGCCTCGGCCGGAGACATCGCGGTCCTGCTGTTTCTGGTGGTCACCAGCGCTCCGCTGGTTTTGGAATCACAGGGGTTTTATATGCGCACACCGTTATCGCCGCGCCTGGTGACGGTATGGCCGCTTTTCAAAGGCTGCGTATTGCTGACCGTCGGCCTGGTGCTGGTCGCTTATGTCTTTCATTTGCAGGTGGCCCGCGCCTTTATGGTGGCCTTTGGCGCCATCGGTTTCTTCGGGCTTTGGGCGAAGGAAGAACTATTGCGCATCTTTCTGAGAAGCAAGATGGCGCAAATGCAATACCGGCGCCGGTTCATTGTCGCCGGCACGGACAAGGAAACGGCGCGGATTCGGCACGAAGTCCAGATGTCAGGCGACGACAGCATCGAAATCGTGGCCGAAATGGACTTGCACGGATTGAAGGGCGGCGAACTGATTCAATTGTTGCACGAGCATTCGGTTTATGGGGTCATCCTGGGCGCGCGCCATACTTACTTCGAACAGGTTGAAAACGTCATTAAGACCTGCGAACTCGAAGGAGTGGAGGTGTGGCTCATGGCTGACTTTTTTGCCACCCAAATTTCCCGCACGAGCATTGATGAAATGCACGGCCGGCCTCTTTTGGTATTCCGAACCACGCCTGAATCGTCCTGGCACAGCATCCTTAAACAATTGATGGATTTCTTCGGTTCAGTATTGGGACTGGTTTTGATCGGTTCCTGGTTGTTCCCGCTGGTTGCGATCATCATCAAACTGACCTCGCGCGGGCCGGTTTTTTTCAAGCAACAACGCTCGGGCCAAAATGGGCGGCCCTTCACGCTTTACAAGTTCCGCACAATGGTGACCAACGCGGAACAGTACCGGCACGAGCTTGAAATGATGAACGAGATGCGCGGGCCGGTTTTCAAGCTGACCGAGGACCCGCGCGTCACGCCGGCCGGAAAATTTCTTCGCAAATACAGCCTGGACGAACTGCCGCAACTGTGGAACGTCCTGCGCGGAGAGATGAGCCTGGTCGGCCCGCGCCCGCTCCCAGTGGACGAGGTCAAGCGGTTCAGCGACCTGGCGCATCGCCGGCGCCTGAGCGTCAAGCCCGGATTGACCTGCCTCTGGCAGGTGGGCGGACGAAATCAAATCTTCGATTTCAAGGACTGGGTGCGGCTTGATCTTGAATACATTGACAACTGGTCGCTGTGGCTTGATTTCAAAATTCTGCTGCTGACCATTCCCGCCGTTCTCCGTGGAACGGGGGCAAAATAAAGGGAAACTGCGAAACTGCTTTAACCGCCGGTTAATGATTGAACCGCCGGGACATTTTGTTATTCTTGGGGTTTACGATCAGGGTTGAATCATACTTGGAAAAACGATGAGCAAAAAACAGCCTACATCCGTTGTCACCGGCGCCGCCGGATTTTTGGGATCTCACCTGGCGGACCTGCTGGTGGCGCGAGGACATAAGGTCATCGGCATTGATAATTTCATCACCGGCAGCGTGGACAACATCGCGCACCTGGGCGGCAACCCCAATTTCAAGTTTATCCAGCAGGACGTCACGGAATTTATCTTTCTGACCGAGCCAGTGAACTATGTCTGGCATTTTGCGTCACCGGCCAGTCCGTTCGACTACCTTAACTTCCCGATTCAAACCCTCAAGGTAGGCTCATTGGGCACGCACAAGGCATTGGGCCTGGCGAAATACAAACACGCCCGCTTTCTCCTGGCCTCCACGTCGGAGATTTACGGGGACCCCAATGTGCATCCGCAACCGGAAGAATACTGGGGCAACGTCAATACGATCGGGCCGCGCGGCTGTTATGACGAAGCCAAACGTTTTGCCGAGGCCATGACGATGGGCTACCATCGTGAGCACAAAGTCCAAACCCGCATCGTCCGCATCTTCAACACGTACGGGCCCCGAATGCGGCTGAACGACGGCCGGGTGGTTCCGGCCTTTGTGAGCCAGGCCCTGAAAAATAAACCGGTGACCGTTTTCGGCAAAGGCAGGCAGACCCGAAGCTTTTGTTACGTGTCGGATTTGATCGAGGGCATTTACCGCCTGATGATGAGCGGCTACGATTTGCCGGTCAACATTGGCAACCCGACTGAGATGACCATGCTCCAGTTCGCGGAGGAAATCATTCGAGTCACCAAATCGAAAAGCAAAATCGCATTCAAACCGCTGCCCCAGGACGATCCGAAGCAACGGCGGCCGGACATCACCAAGGCCAGGGAACTTCTGGGTTGGTCGCCAAAGGTTTCATTGGCGGACGGACTGAGGGAAACAATCGCCTATTTCTCCAAAAAAATCTGAAGCCTTGCCTCAGACAAGGTTTTCACTTTTTGCAAAATCGCTTAAACTGGCGCTGATGATTTTTCGCGCGCGACAGTTCCAATTCCGGTTCCCGCGGCCGGCGCTCATTATGGGCATCGTCAACGTGACGCCCGATTCTTTTTCCGACGGCGGCCAGTTTCTGGCTCCGGACGCCGCCGTTGCCCATGCGCTTGAGATGGCCGCAGACGGGGCGGAAATCCTGGACATCGGCGGCGAATCCACCCGGCCGGGCGCCCGGCCGGTGGACGAAGAAGAAGAATGTCGCCGGGTCATCCCCGTCATCAAAAGGCTTGCGGCAGCCTTAAAAAAGGGGAAAGTTTCATTGGCGGCCATTTCCATTGATACGATGAAGCCCGCCGTGGCGCGCGCGGCGCTTGAAGCGGGCGCGAGCATTGTCAATGACGTGGCGGCAAGCCGCCCCAACGGTGACATGTGGGATATTGTGTCGGAATTTCGGGCGGGTTATGTGGTGATGCACTCGCCACCCGGCCTGCACGCCAGGGCGAACCCAAAGGGCGATATTGTCTTGCAAATGGGCCGCTTTTTATCAGAACGGTTAAGGTCACTGGACCGCGCCGGTGTGGCGGCAGAACAGGTGGTTTTGGACCCGGGAATCGGCTTTGGCAAGAGTTTGGAACAGAACTTGCGGCTGCTTGCCTGTTTGGGACGCTTTGCCCGCTTGCGCCGACCGTTGCTTTTAGGCGTTTCCAGAAAATCGTTCATCGCAAAATTATTTGGCACAAAAGTGAATGAACGCTTGCCAGCGTCGCTCGCCTGCGCGATTTTGGGCATTGAATCGGGCGCATGCATTATTCGGGCGCACGATGTGAGCGAAACCGTCCAGGCCGTCCGCATGGCCGAAGCGATTTTGGCGCAAAAGAGACGATAACGTCCGGGGGGCGATGCAGGAAACTTGAGCATGAAGTTGCACTATTGGACTTACATTCAGAATGGCTGGCGGCCCGCGCTGGAGATTTTTATCCTCGCGGTCGTCATCTATTATATTACGCGTTTCCTGCGCGGCACACGGGGCTGGCCGGTGGTGATCGGATTTGTGGTGGTGATGCTGGCGCTGTTCGGGGCCGCTGAACTGCTCGATCTCACCGTGTTGCGCTGGCTGCTGGGCGCGGCCTATACTGTTTTTGCATTTGCAGTCCTGATCATTTTTCAGCCGGAACTGCGCCGGTTGCTGGCGGAGTTGGGCAATCTGCCGCTTTTTGCCAGCATCCATGAGCAGCGGGAAAACATAGAAGTCATTGTCCAAACCGCGGAACGCCTTTCGGAGGTGCGCATCGGCGCGCTGATCGCCATTGAACAACAAATCCACCTCAAGGACGCCGTGGAATCGGGCGTGGTGGTGGATTGCGAAGCGACGCCTGAAATGCTGGAAACCATCTTCTTTCCCAATAACGCCATTCACGACGGCGGGGTCATCATCAAAGGCGACCGGATTGCGTATGCGGCGTGCATTTTCCCGCTCACGCAACGCCCCGGCCTCAACAAATCCCTGGGCACACGCCATCGGGCGGCCATTGGGCTGAGCGAGGAAACGGACGCGGTCATTGTCGTAGTGTCCGAGGAAAACGGAATGATTTCGCACGCCTATAAGGGACAACTGGTGCGCGGCGTCACGGCGGAAGAATTGCGGTCCTTTTTGACCTCCGTGCTGCTGCAACCGGCAAAGACGCGACGGCCATTCGATTGGATTCGCCGGCGGTTTGGCGAACGCGCCAAATCGGCTCCGACGATGGTTGCCAAACAGGAGCCGCGCCCCACAAAATAATTCTTCATGCGCAATTGGTTCACAAAAGATTTTCATTGGAAGGCGTTCTCGGTTTTGATGGCCATTGGCATCTGGCTGACGGTTCACCGGGAATCCGAAGCGCCTGCGGCGCGCACCCCCGGTTTCACGGAAAACACCTATGAAAACGTGCCGGTGCTGGCCGTTTCGGCCGGCGCCGACGTGGGCAACGCGCAACTGGTTCCTCGAGTCGTGAGCGCCGTGATCAGCGGCCCCCCGGCGCTGATGTCCGATTTAAATTCGAGCCAAATTCACGCCTTTGTCAATTTGACCGGATTCAATTCAGCCCAAAATTTGGAGTGCGACATTGAAATTGCGCTGCCACCGGGCGCGACCGTGGTCCACGTAGATCCGCCCCGCGTCACGGTGACGTTGCCCCAACAACCATGAAAAATAAAATATTTGGAACCGACGGCGTTCGCGGAACGGCGAATGTGGAACCGGTGACAGCCGAGACCGCGCTGAAACTTGGCCGCGCCGCGGCTCATGTCTTCAAGAATCTGAATAAACAGGCGCGCGACCGGGGGAAACATAAGATTGTGATCGGCAAAGACACCCGCGTTTCGGGCTACATGCTGGAAAACGCAATTTCTTCGGGCATTCTTTCCATGGGCGTGGACGTGCTGTTCATCGGCCCGTTGCCGACACCGGGAGTGGCCTACATCACCCGCAGCCTGCGCGCGGATGCCGGCATTGTGATCACCGCCTCGCACAATCCGTATGCCGACAACGGCATCAAGTTTTTCCGCGCAGACGGCTACAAGCTCGATGATCAAATCGAAGCCCAGATTGAAAAGCTCGTATTTAGCGGGGAGATCGAAAAAGTGCGCCCGACGGCCGGCGAGATTGGCAAGGCGGTGCGCATTGACGATGCCCTGGGCCGTTACATCGAATTTGCCAAGGCGAGTTTCCCGAAACATTTAACGCTTGAAAATCTGCGCGTGGTCGTGGATTGCGGGAACGGAGCGGCCTACAAGTCCTCCCCCTGTGTGTTGCGCGAACTGGGAGCGGAAGTCATCATGTTTGGCAACCACCCGGACGGGAAGAATATCAACGAGGATTGCGGCTCGATGTTCCCGGAGAACCTTTGCACCCGAGTCGTTGCGCACAAAGCGCAGCTTGGGATCGCGCACGACGGAGACGCCGACCGGGTCCTGCTCTGCGACGAAAACGGCAAACTGGCCGATGGCGATGATATTATGGCCATTGCCGCCACCGACATGCTGGCGCGCGGCAGTCTGGCTGAGAAAACCCTGGTAACGACGGTCATGAGCAACGCCGGCCTGGAGACGGCCATAAAGAAGGCCGGGGGAAAGATCCGGCGCACCGCGGTCGGAGACAAAAACGTAATAGATGAATTGCTCAAACACGGCCTCAATTTCGGCGGCGAACAAAGCGGCCACTTGATCTTTCGCGACTTCAGCTCGACCGGGGACGGGCTGGTGGCGGCGCTGCAAATCCTCCGCATCATGCGGGAAACCGGCCAGCCCCTGTCGAAACTGGTGAAATGCTGGACGCGGTTTCCGCAACTGGTGACGAATGTGAAAGTGCGGGAAAAAATTCCGTTTGAAAAAATGGACGGCGTTTTGGCGCTGGTTTCCGCGGCCGAAGCCGAACTGCAATCGGCCGGAGGCCGCGTGTTGTTGCGTTATTCGGGCACCGAACCGAAAGCGCGCCTGCTGCTGGAAGGCCGCGAGGAAGCGCACCTGAAAAGCTGGTCGCAAAAAATCTGCGACGCCATCGTCAGGCAAATCGGAGCGTGATCAGGCTTGCGGCTGGCGCTCGGTAATTGGCCCTGGCTTTTGAGCCACGGGCAACGGGACCACATAAATTTCCAGGCTCTTTAGCTTTTCGAGAATGAAATCCGCGGTGCGGTCGATCGCGCCAAGATTTTCCGAAACGACGAGGCGGGCATTGCCGCCCAGTTCCGCGCGCTTCTGAGGTTCCCGGAGCAGCTCGTGAAGGACTTTCTCGAGCATTTGCGCGTCAGTCACCTGGATCGCGCCATTTTTTTCAACAAATTGGCGTGCGATTTCAGAAAAATTCTGCATGTTTGGGCCGAAAACCATTGCCTTGCCAAGCGATCCGGGTTCAACCGGATTTTGCCCGCCCTCGGACGTCAAACTTTTGCCGACAAATGCCACGGTGGCATGTTGATAAAACTGCAACAGTTCGCCAGTGGTGTTGACCAACAGGCAATCCACTTCGCCCGGAGCACATTGCGTCGTTGGCGTGATGGCGGCGCGAAATGCCAGCTTCACACCGCGGTCGCGCAGTTTGCGAGCCACGTCATTGCTCCGCTCGAAATGGCGCGGCACAAGAATCAGGAACAAATCCGGGAAGTGGGTGCGCAACCGTTGCGCAATTTCCGCCAAAAGAATCTCCTCGCCCTCGTGCGTGCTGCCTCCAATCAGGATGGGAACATCTTTGGCCACTCCCACTTTTTGCAACAATCCGGGCACATCCAGCGTCCTCCGTCCAATCCCCGCCGCCCCATCATATTTTAAATTGCCAACCACGTGAATAGCGTTCGGGCGGCAACCGACGTCGCGCAACCGGGCGGCGTCGGCCTCGCTTTGCGTGCCGACACCGTCAAACGAGGCAAAGAGAGGGCGAAATAGAAAGCCGAACCGGCGATAGCCGCGGTACGAGCGTTCTGACAATCGGGCATTGGCGAGAAACATCGGAATGCCGTTTTTTTGAGCGCGCCAGATGAAATTGGGCCAAATTTCCGTCTCAAAGAGGACGACGGCATCCGGATGCACCGTGGCCAGCGCGCGTCCGACAAAACGGGAACGGTCAATGGGATAGTAGATTTTACTGATGTACGGCGGCAACTCGCGAAGTTCGTCCATGCCGGTCGTGGTGGTGGTTGAAACGACAAATTTCAAGTTGGGCGCGCGAGGTTCGATGGCCTTGATCAGGCGCATCAACAGCTTGGCCTCACCCACACTCACCGCATGAAGCCAAAGAACGTGCCGGTTCGTCAGCGCCTGCTTCAGGTTGGCATCGTAGCGGCCAAACCGTTCCCAGAAACCGGCCCCCCAGTTTCCTCGCCTGGCCATGCGCCAAAAATAATAGGGGGACGATAAAACGAAAAAAAATGTAAATAAAATGTTATATAATCTACGCACGGTCGCCGCTCTCGAATTTCTTAAATGGCATTGCCAACCTCAATTATTTCATACCGGGCGCACAATTTCAACTGCCGAAGAACACCGGCCAAACAACAAAAATTAAGGGACTTGACGAAGCGAGCGCGGGCTGCGAATAAGCAGGCTCACATGGATTCGAAAATGAAGTTTTGGCTCCGGCCCCAGTGGCTTGCGGCCATCCTGATTACCATGGCGGCCGGCGTGCATCATTTTTATTATTGGCGTCACATCGGCGGTCTTTGGCGCGACGAAGTGAATCTGGTCAATTTAGCCGGACGGCATTCCTTTGCCGAACTGGAAAAAGATTCCTTTCCCATTTTAATGCCCTTGATCGTTCATTGCTGGCTCGCCCTGGGTCTGGGCGGGAGCGATCTTTATCTGCGTTTGATCGGGCTTCTGATCGGGTTGGGCACTTTGGCCGCGCTTTGGATATCCGCGTGGAAAATCCGGGGCGCGCCACCACTAATTGGTTTGGTTTTGTTGAGTCTCAACAGCACACTTATCTTTTTCGGTGATTCGCTTCGCGCTTACGGCCTGGGGAGCTTGTTCGCGATCGCATTGACGGCATCGGCATTTCTGTTCCTGCAAAAGCCCTCGACCCGGCGGGCAGCGTGGCTGGCGTTGTTCGCCATTTTGAGCGTCCAGGTCCTTTACCACAACGCGGTGCTGGTGGCGGCCATTTGCTTCGGGGCATGGGCGGTGTGCTGGCGGCGCGCGGATGGCCGGGGCGCTGTGCAAATTCTGATTGTCGCCGCCGCGGCGGCGGCTTCGCTGCTGCCGTATGTCCCTCAATTTGTTGCCAGCGGAGGGGCGGCGAAAATTTTTCGGACCGGGGTTGAATTGCGGCGCTTTTTTCGCAGTTATGAAGACACCCTGGGCTACCCGTTGTCCGGATATATTTATGTGTGGGCCGCGTTGGGGGCGATCATCGTCCTGTGCGCGAGCGCGGGCCTTTGGCGCCGGTTCCGGGCGCGCTCCCGGGCCGGTGAGTCGGACGCGGGGCAGGATTTCCGTTTATTTGCGGCAGTGACCTTGATTTTGGCGGTCGTTGGTTTTCCGGTATTTTTTTGGCGGGCCCAAATGCCCATGCAAAGCTGGTATTTGCTTCCGTTCCTGGCCTGCGCCGTTGTTTGTTTCGATGCCGCCCTGCCCGCCCTGACCGGATTACTGCGCGCCACTTTCCTTGCGCTGGTCGTTGGCACCGCAATGCTCTCCACTCTTACCACCGCCAGCCTGCTGGGCCGCCAATTCAGCGACGTCAATATTTATGCGGAGGAATTGACGGACCATGCCGCGCCCGGCGATTACATCCTCGTCTTCCCCTGGATGTACGGCATCACCTTTGACCACTATTTCAAGGGCCACACCGATTGGGACACGGTGCCGCCATTATCGGATCACTCCATTCATCGGGTGGATTTGGTCCTGGCCCGGATGGAAAATACGAACGCGATCGCGCCGGTGCTGGACAAAATATCTCAAACCCTTCAATCCGGCCATCGCGTTTGGTTTCTAACGATGGCCGGGATACAAATCCCCAGGGCAGGTGTGGCGCCAATGCCGCCGCCTCCGCCGGTGAACGAAACCCACTGGTCGGAAGACCAGTACTCGATGGTCTGGGCCTCGGAAACGCTCCAGACCATCGCCAATCACAGCATGCAATTCCGACCGTTCAAGTATTCGTCGCCGCACGGATATATCACGGAAAATATGGACCTGTTTGTTGCGGATGGGTGGACAAATTCTGCGGCCGCTCCATGAACCAGCCATTTAACCATTTTAACCGCTTAACCATCACGTTATAATCCTCACGTGCAGTTTGAGTTTAACCTGGCGCCCAACGAAGTTTCTGCCAACGGCCAATTTTTGGCCTTAAACGGCCGCCGGTTCCCTCTGGTGCTGGTCCGCAACCAGCGCGCGCGGAAATATTGGCTGCGGATTCGTCCGGATGGGTCTGCCCGCGTCACGATTCCCCGATACGGTTCCATCGCCGAAGCGCGGCGATTCGTGGAACGCAACAAGCGTTGGCTCGAACGCGAACTGGCGCGCCTGGCGACGCGGCCGCAGCGGCCTCGAGAATGGCGGTTGGGCACAGAGATTTTTATCCGTGGCGAGCAGTTGAAGATCGAAGCCGGAGTCAATGGCGAAACCGGCCTGATCCGCTGTGGCGGGGAAAAAATATTCGCACCGGACATGGCGGTTGATCTGCGTCCACTCGTGGAAGAACATCTGCGGCAATTGGCTGAAAAGGAATTACCCGCGAGATTGATTGAACTTGGCAGCCTCCATCAATTGCCCGTGCGCCGGATCACGATTCGAAATCAAAGGACCCGGTGGGGATCCTGCTCGCACAACGGAACGATTTCCCTGAACTGGCGGCTCATCCAGGCGCCGCCCTTTGTCCGGGACTATATCTGTCTGCACGAACTGGCCCATTTGCGGCAATTGAACCATTCCAGCCGATTTTGGCAGGAAGTGGAGCGAATGTGTCCCGGCTACAAAGCCGCCGAACACTGGCTTAAACAACATACTTTGCTGAGGGATTAGGGACCAATGCTATTGACGCTCATTCGAATTCTTCTTGGAGTGGATATGGCGCTTGGTTTCTTCAATTACACGGCGTGGTCCTGGTTGGCGGGACACCCGTTCAATGTTCGGTTGCTCTGCTTGTCCATTTTCTCAACCCACTTTCCTGATTGGGACATGATTCCCTACCTTTTATTGCGGCATCGGCTCATTAGCCATTGGGTTATCGGACATCATCCCCTGCTCGTTTTGCCTCTGGTCGCCATTGCAAGTTTCTGCGCTTCTACAATTTGGATGCCTGATGCCGTTGACTGCATAGTCGGCATGGCCAGCACCGGCGTTTTTCTGCATTTTGCGCACGATGGAATGGGGAAATGGGGGTTTCCCTGGCTTTCGCCGTTTTCTATGACGCGTTTCCGATTCCGCGGCGGAAAGTTCAGCGTTGTGCCACAGCAAGAGATTGACGCATGGCGGGAGCAAGCGCTGCTATGGAAGCAGCGGGAACCGTCGGCAATGGATGAGATTTCCGTGCGGACGCCAACCATGACAGTGGCCCAACTTTTATTTTGGGCAGCGGGTGTAATCGCGGTTTTGGTTTTCATTGTGGAAAAGAGTTATTGAGGTCATTTTACCTGACGGCAGCACCAGACCGAGTCATGAAACAGCAGATCATAATGACCGCGGCTCATGGTCGGTGCGCGGTTCGGAAAAGAACCGGAGGCTAACTATGCGCAAGGTCAACACTGCAAAGATCGTTGAGTTTACCTGGTCGTCGCCGAAAGGCAAATTCGCCGGCGCCGGCAAGGAGATCTCGGAGGAATTAGGCCGCAAACCGCAGTCCAGCGACCTGAACGAGCGGCACCCGTTTGATGTTGAACTTTGCCGCATTCCTCCAGGCAAAACGCCATATCCCTATCACTCGCACAGTGCGCAGTGGGAGTTTTATCATGTGATTTCAGGAAGCGGATTGGTCCGTCACAAAGATGGGACGACCCCGATCGAGCCCGGTGACGCTTTTATCTTCAAGCCGGGCGAACCTCATCAGATTACCAACAACGGCACGGCAGATTTGGTTTTATATGTTGTGGCAGACAATCCGATGGGAGAGTCATTCTATTACCCTGACAGCAACAAATGGGGCGTTCCCATTCCGGAACGTAAAATAATCCGGTCCGGCGCGCTGGATTATTACGACGGTGAGGAATGAAACGGTCGCCACAAACCGTCCTGGAATGATCATCCGTGGTTTTGTAGATTTCAAGGCGCCAGCACGCGGTAAAAACGGGTGGGATAAGCCGTCCATGCGGGATCGCTGAAATAAGTGAGTATGCCGTTGAGCGTATTGGTAGCCAGCGGGACCCAATCGGAATTGGCCAAATTGGTGCAGCCTTGCACGACGAGTCGCGAGCCGTTGACCGCGAGGACGTCAAAGCCAAAGGCATTGGTGAGCACGCCGAATTTGCCGTCGGTGGTGAGAATAACTGGATTCGAGCCAAGTCCGACCGATAAACGAAACACAACGCCCCGGTTGCCGGCCCCGCCACTGTAGGTCGTGCTGTAAAAATTGCCGTCAAATCCCTGCACCAGCCCGGCTTCGGAAGATCCGCCATCATCCGTGCCGCCAGTGAACGAATAGATGGTGCTGAACCCCCCGTTCGGGCTGACTCGGAAAACCGTTCCGTTTGTATTCGCGCCGCCGTAAAAAGTGGTGCCGTAGTAATTGCCATCGTTGCCCTCGGTGAGGGGAGCATCGGGAATCCCGCCGTCGTCGCCCCCGGTGAATGAATACAGATTCGTGAACACTCCGCGTGGGCTGATTTTGAAGACCGTGCCGACGCCGTAACCGCCATAAGCGGCCGTGCCATAGAATGAGCCGTCACTGCCCGCAAATAGCCCGGCATAAGGATTTGCGCCATCACTGCCGCCGGTGAAGGAGTACAGGCTGTCAAATGAGCCAGTCGGGCTAATTTTGAAGATCGTACCCACACTGTTCGAGCCGCCGGCGGAGGTCGTGCCATAGAAATACCCATCGGCCCCCTGCGCCAGCGCGCCGTCGGGAGTGGCGCCATCGTTGCCTCCGGTGAATTGATAGAGCGGGATTAACGCGCTGTTGGTGCTGATTTTGAATATCGCGCCGGCGCCGGCGCTCAGCACACTGGTATTGCCGCCCAAAGACGTCACGCCATAGAACCAGCCGTCGGTTCCTTGAACCAGCCCGGCCACGGGACCCGAACCATCATTGCCGCCGGTGAATGCATAAATGGCGCTAAAGGCCCCGTTGGTGCTGATTCTGAACACCACACCCACGTTGTTCGAGCCGCCCTCGAAGGTCGTGCCATAGAAGTTCCCATCGTTGCCCTGGACGAGCCCATTTGGGAATCCACCATCATTGCCATCTGTAAAAAGATAGAGATTGGTCAGCGAGCCGCCGGGGCTGATTTTAATCACTACGCCCCAATTATTGGTCCCCCCCTTGGCCGTAACGCCGTAGAAGTTGCCATCGCTGCCCTGCGCCAGGCCGGTGGCGGGGTTCCAACCTTGCTCGATGGAGGGAAACGAATAGACCGGCGTGAAAAGCCCCGCCGCCGTGATTTTGAACACGCCGCCCAGGCCGTTCTCGCCGCCCAGAGCGTCCCGGCCGCCATAAAAAGTCGTGCCGTAGAAATTGCCGTCGTTGCCCAGCGCCAAACCACCATACGGATTTGAGCCGTCGCTGCCGCCGGAAAAACTGTACAGATCGGAAAATGCGCCCTTCAGGCTGACATTGAAGACCATGCCAATCTGGTTCGATCCGCCGTTGAAAGTCGTCCCGTACAAAGAGCCGTCATTTCCCTGCACAAGGCCCGAGTAACATGCGGCGCCATCGTTGGTTGTGAATGGATACACAACCTCAACCACCCCGGCGGAATTCATTTGAAATACCGTTCCCCGGTTATAATAGCCGCCTTCGTAAGTGGTCCCGTAAAAAAGACCATTGGTAGCCTGCACCATGGTGCCGTAAGGCCAAAAACCGGTGTCTCTGGCAACGAACGAATAGAGATGATAAAACGTTCCCGCGGCACTGATTTTGAAGGTCGTGCCGTCTCCGTTTGCGCCGCCGCCAAATGTTGTCCCGTAAAAAAAGCCATCGGCTCCCTGGAGAAGCCCGCAAAATGGTTTTGCGCCGTCGTCACCGTCGGTAAATGAATACAACGGGTTAAATCCGCCACTGGCGCTGATACTGAATAGCGTGCCATAACCGGCAGTTCCGAAACCCGTCCCACCGACAATCGTTGTGCCGTAGAAAAGACCGTTGGTTCCCTGAACGAGGGCGCCCTGCGGGTTGCCCCCGTCCGCGCCTCCAGTGAAGGAATATAAAGCAGTAAAGACTCCCGCCGAAGTTATCTTAAAGACCGTGCCGTAACCGTTTGTGCCACCGCCGGCCGCAACGCCATAGAAATCGCCGTCTGCGCCCTGGGTCAGCCCCGCCCAGGGCTGCGCGCCATCATTACCGCCGGTGAAAGTATGAAGGAGGACAAGGGACCCGCCGGCGCTGACCTTAAACACTGTGCCGACGCCGCAGTTCGTGCCCCCGCCTTCAGTGGTGCCATAGAAATCGCCATCGTTTCCCAGCACCAGCGTGCATGCCGGAAATGCGCCGTTCGTGTAAACGCCAAAGGAATAAAGATTGGTGAGAACCACCGCAGCGCGGGCGCTAAAAGTCATTGCCGCAAACACGGCGGCCAGAACCAGCGCAACGCAAAAAGAGCGGTCTGCGGGTGCTAACTGATGTTTCATACCCCAAATTCGGTTGTCTTATCATCCAGGAACAGGCAAAAAATGCAAGGAAATTCACTGCACAAAAGTCCCACGGCAAAGTTAAATCACCCTATCGCGCCTCTTGCGCTTTTGGGCACATTGAGGTATCTAATAATCATCAGCCTGTGGAACGTTTGAGGGACGAACGGCAATATCCGCAGCTTTTGATGGTTTGCCAACGCTAATATTGAGTCAAATGAAAACAAAAAATCTCCTGCACATTTTATGGGTGGCCGCCGGCCTGGGTCTGCTCGCCGGATGCGCGGGCAATCCCCAAACCAGTTCCCGCGTCCAGGCGGGAATGACGCGCGACGAGTTGCAAGCCTCGTTCGGAGCGCCCTTGCGGATTGAGCACCCGGCCTCGGGCGGAGAAGATTGGTACTACCGTTTTTCGTCATTGCAGGCCCAGCCCTTCGGAGGGGCGCAAAGCCGGGATGAATTTGGGCAACAGTCGATTTCCGCGCCACAACAATTGCAGACTTCCCAACAGACCGTGGAGTTGCCGGTCCATATTTCTCCTGACGGGCACGTGGTGCCGCCTGTTCCCCAGGGCCGGGTCGTGAGGAATTGATGTATCGGCATTAGCATCGTACAAGGGATTCGAGACCTTCGGCAGTTTTCGATATCGCGTTGCCCGGCCCGCTGGTTAGAATACTCGCCGAAATAAAAATGCCAAAAATATCATTTTTCGCGGTTGCTATTCTCTCTTTCATTGCCACAGCTCTGATCGCCCAAACGCCGGCCCCTCGGGAACAATTTATCGCTTTGCCGCTGGCAAAGGCGGAAGCATCGGAGTCCGCTACAAAGCTGATAGATCGTTACGGCGTCCCTTTCATCGAGGAAGCATTGCCATTGGAGAGCCATGGCTCGGCCGAGATACCAGTGGGCAGTCAGGTTGACCGCATCTTTCTGCTGGGCATGAATGACGCGAACACGGCCACAACGGCGATTGTTCCCGCACTCGCCAGCGACCGGACGCTCCCGCTATATGGATGGGACGATCCGCAAAATATGGCGGTCCGGGCAATGGTCGGGGATGAGTTGGGACGCATTCGGCTGAATTACGCCGACGGCACGACGCAGGTTTTTCCTCTGATCCTGGGAGAAAGTATTTGGTGGGGACAGGCGTTTTATAACTATCAGGATCCTTTTTCAAGCGATGCGGCGCTCCGCCAGGCCTTCGCCCAGTCGCTGCGCCTCTACCCGCCCGCGCCGGTGCCGGACGGCAATTATGTCGCGGTCATCAAACCCGGGGCGGTCCCACTGCGAAGCATCACGGTGGAGAATTCCCAACAAAAGAACGGAACGGTGGTCATCGCCGGTATTACTGTTGAGTCGGCAGAAACCAACACGATCGCAGGGGCGACTGTCCTCAAGCCGGGAATTTTTTCCGCGGATTTTGCCAAATTTGCGGGCGACAAATCCCTGCTGGCCCTTGGCCAGGACCAAAAGGAGACTCAACGACAATTGGAAAACCTCAGGCAGGCGCTCTACAGCAGCGATAAAACTTTCAAAGGTCCGGTAGCGCTCAAAATTCCTTCCGGATACACAGGCCCCATGGTTTCCTTCGGCGGGAGCCTCTACGCCAAAATCATGGCCAACACTTTCTATTACAATGTGGACGATATCCTCGCCAAAATTGATGACACGGGCAAGTATCACACTTCTACCAAAAACGCTATCTCCTGGGGAGGATACCGCGGTTTTGGAACGTTCCGCCCGAATGTCGGGGGTTACTATGGCGCTACCTACACGCGGGACATGGGCCGCAGCCTTCAGGAAATCACTGTGCTCGGATTTACGAATGAGTCCGCGCGCTGCGCCGACTGGTGTCTGAAAGTGGCCCATCTCTTCGAAACCAGGCCGCACTTGAAATACAAAGGCGTGGTTCTTCCCCCGCACTGGGGCGATTTGGCCAACAGCCCGCGCAATCCCAGCTTCGAGAACGACGGGCAAGGGCTGACGACGATGTTTATGTATAAACTTTGGCAGCGGCTGCCGGACCGCGACGCCTGGCTGCGCGCGCGGTGGCCGGACGTTCGATGCCTGGGCGATTGGATTCTTTGGCAGTTTGCTCATCCTGAAATTTCCGGCGCCACCAATGGCGTGCTCCATTCGACCGGCGAAAGCGCCAACGGAAGCGGTTATTCCGTCTATCCCGACAGCGCCTGCATGAACGCGCTCCGGGCGCTGGCCGAAATGGCCGATTCGATTGGCGAAACCAACTCCGCCGAGGCATGGCGCGCCCGCGCGGATCTCATGCAGCAAGCCATCAGCGCGCAATACGTCATCCACGATCCGCACTACGGCCCGGTTTGGACACTCGACTATGCCAATTGGTCCTACGACAGCACCGTTCTTGGCCCTTTGATTTTTCTGGCAGATTACCAGGGATTCGCGCCACAGGATGAAAACGATGATTGGCGATCCATTGATGAAGCGGCTTACCTGCGTTTGATTGACACCTTCCGCCCTTATCAACCTTTCGGGTTCTATGGCAAGGCAATGGGTTATGGGCAGGGATTCGTCACGCAATCAGCGCTGCTCTTGGACCGCATGCACGACGCCACCACCATGCTGGACTGGGACGCAAAAGAAATTTACGACCCGCGCTTCAACCAGTTCGATCATTTCGTCGTCTCGGAAGGCGTGCAAATATCGCCGGACGGCCGTTATTGGTATCGGTTTGGCGATTTGGGAAACGGCGTCCAGGAAGGCGAAACGATCAAAACCTTGCGCCTGGTCATTGGCGTGGACGATACCCACCCCGCCCGCCTGCAATTTTATCCCCGAATGCCCTATGACTGGAACGAAATCACCGTGGACAAATATCCCATGATCTTCGAAGGTTCCGGCACAATGGAAACGGCGTTTCTGCATTACACCCTCAAACGCACGGGTCATCGCATGAAATTGCAAATCAGCGCCGATCACGATTTGGGCAACATGGCCATGCGGCTCGGTCCGTTTGCGAAAGAGCCCGAAGCGTCGGACGTTCAGATCAATGGCCGCACGCCGGCCAACGTCATCATCGTGCATAGCGGCGATTCGTGGTGGGTGAAGTTTGCGGCGACCGTGGGGGTGGAAAAGTAAAATCCGTAACGCTGACTCTTTCCATAAACTGGCGGGGCCGTGAACTTCGCCGCAGATCAAATTCGCGCTACCGCGCGGCTTCGCAATTAGCGGATGATATTTTGGCGCTTGCCCCAGGCTAATATCCTATGCCACTTCAGGGCACTCAGTTGGCGGCTGCACCGGATGTTTTGGTAGGTTCATGGTCCCGATACATGCGAACCCAACGATGACCAATCCAGTTCCTCCCTGAATCGCAACCGCACCACAGCATAGGCCTCTATTTCAGTGAGCGTGATTTTCAAACCGCCGTCTGCCAGCGCGCATGTTGCGGGTTGTTCTGCCGTCCAGTCGGGCGAAACGACTGACGATGATTGCGGCGTCACAGCCAGCGGCAGTTCCAATGTCACGTTCCGGCGCACGGGGATTTCGTCACCGCTCGCTTCACGATTGATGACATGAACGGCCAATTCGCGCGGTTGATCCGTTGTCCAAACGGCCAGGCTCAGGTTCTGCGCGGTCGTGCGCACCGCCT
>JASHPN010000196.1 GCA_030038175.1 Verrucomicrobiia bacterium | reverse complement strand
ACGGAAGCTACGCCTCGGCGACCACCGGCCAGGTTGTGACCGAAGGCTCCGGTTCGATCTCGCTCAACGCGGCAAACACCTACAGTGGCGGCAGCTTTGGAATCGGCTCCGGCGGAACTCTTCTCGGCTATTCCAGCGCCAATTGGGACGGCACGGTCAATTTCAACAATAACCAATCCTTTGGCACGGGCAACATTGCGCTCATTCGTGGAACATCCACAGCTTACGGGACTCTGGCTGCGGAGAACTCCGGCATCACGATCGCCAACAATCTGGATTTTTCGCAGGCCTCTTCCACGACCCCCTATCTGAATATCCAGGGTTCGTCTCAGGCCTCAGGCGGCACAACTTTTAGCGGCACCGTGAATTTGGGCGCTAACGCAGTCAATCTCGGATCTGGCGGAACGGGTAACTTGGTAATCCTGTCAGGCGTGATTAGCGGCACTGGCAGTTTGACTAAGTTCGGAGCCTCTACGCTCACGCTCTCGGCGGTAAACAACTATAGCGGCACAACGACGGTGAGCGCCGGCACCCTCCAACTTGGCGTCGCCAACGCAATTGCATCCTCAAGCGGCGTGATTCTAGCGGGCGGAACGTTGAGCCCTGGCGGATTCAATCACGCGATGAGTTCGACAACGTTGACCCTTAGTGGAAGTTCGACGATTGATTTTACTTTGGGCGGCTCGTTGCAGTTTGCCGACAGCCATACCACAACCTGGAGCGGCACCCTCAATCTTATTGATTGGACTTCTGCTGACAATGACGCGGCGCTGGAATTTGGAACGAGCGCCAGCGGCCTGACGGCGGGACAACTGGCTGACATTGAATTCAATGGCGTTGCCGGAGAAGCCGCCATTAACTCCAGCGGCTATCTTTACGCGGTTCCGGAGCCGTCTTCGGTCGCGCTGGCTATGCTCGGCGGATTGAGCCTGGGCTTCCTGCGCCGCCGCAAAGCATAATTGGTTTTCACCAACACGATGGCCGCCAGAATTTGGCGGCCATTTTTGTTTTTTCGATCAGGCGTTGGAAAAGGGTCGTACGGTCGGCAGATTTGGAAAGCTGCGCTACGGAACATTGGCCGCCGCATATGCGGAAGCCGGACAATTCAGCAATGCCGTTGCGACCGTGCGAGAGGCCCTGCCATTGGCCAGTGAGGACGGAAACGCGGACCTGGTCTCTTCGCCGCAAGCGCAATTGAAACTGTACCAAAGCGGCCAGGCGCTTCGGGATACGGGCGTCGCCGGCCATTGAAACGGGGGGAGAATTGGCATCCGAGATTTCCGGATTGGCGGCAGGTCGGAATATGCCGCTCCTACGGAGCTCGATATTTTGATGCGGTCGGTCCTACAAATATATCGCGCCTAACGGCGCTCGAAAATGCCGCGCAGCGAGAGCCCGTAGATCTGGCATCGTTGTAGAACACCGGCCCCAAATATTCGGCAAGTTCCGTTAGGCGGCATACTCTTTGATTTATCGAGTCACGCCTTCAAGACTTCGATAAACGCTTCCTGCGGGATGTGGACGTTGCCGATGGATTTCATCCGTTTTTTGCCTTCTTTTTGTTTTTCCAGCAGTTTGCGTTTGCGGGTGATGTCGCCGCCGTAGCATTTGGCGGTCACGTCCTTGCGGAAGGCGCTCACGGTTTCCGAGGCGATGATCTTGCCGCCGATGGCCGCCTGGATTTTCACGGCGAACTGCTGGCGCGGGATCACTTCCTTGAGCTTTTCGGCCAGCACGCGTCCCCTGCCCTCGGCCTTGGTGCGGTGCACAATGCAGGAAAAGGCGTCCATCGGCTCGGTGTTGACCAGCATGTCAAGTTTCACCATGTCGCTGGCCAGGTAACCGGCCTGCTCGTAATCCATGGAGCCATAACCGCGAGTCATGCTTTTGATGCGGTCGTGAAAATCTATGAGAATTTCGTTCAGCGGGACGAGCGACGTCAGCATGACGCGATTGGCATCGAGCGTTTCCGTGTGGTCCACGTTGCCCCGCTTTTCCGAGATCAGCGCCATCATATCGCCGATGTTTTCATTCGGACAAATGACGAAGGCCTTGACCATCGGCTCGGAGATCGTTTCGATGAATGTGACTTCCGGCAGAAACGCGGGGTTGTCAATTTCCTTTTCCGTGCCCTCGGTCAGCCTGACTTTGTACACCACGCTGGGATAGGTGGCGATGATGTCCATATTGTATTCGCGCCGCAGGCGTTCCTGGACGATTTCCATGTGCAACAGTCCCAGGAAGCCGCAGCGGAAGCCAAAGCCGAGGGCGACGGACGTTTCGGCCTGATAGACAAACGCCGAATCATTCAACTGCAGCTTGGCCATGGAAGCTTTCAGGTGTTCATAATCGGCGGTGTTGATCGGATAAATGCCGCTGAAAACCATCGGATGAATTTCCTTGAATCCCGGCAACACCGGCGCCGGGTGGCGGGCGTCGGTAATCGTGTCGCCCATTTTCACTTCCTGGGCGGTTTTGATGTTGGCCGTGAAATAGCCGGTCTCGCCCACTTCGAGTTTTTCGCGCGTGTAGGGTTTGGGATTGAAGCTGCCGACCTCCTTGACCTCGACGTTTTTTCCCGAATGAAGGAGTTTCACCTGTTGTCCGGCCTTTAATTCTCCGTTGAAGACGCGCACGTGGGTGACGACGCCTTTGTAGGTGTCAAAAAACGAATCGAAAGCCAGGGCCTGCAAACTCCCCTGCCCTGTCGGTTTTGGCGGCGGAATGCGCGCCACGATCGCCTCGAGAATTTCATCAATGCCAATGCCCTGCTTGGCGCTGGCGGGAATCGCCAAAGACGATTCGATGGTCAAAATGTCCTCAAGCTGTTGCAGGGTTTGCGGGACATTGGCGTGGGGCAAATCAATCTTGTTGATCACCGGAATGATCGTGAGGTTTTGCTTCGCCGCCAAATGCATATTGGCGACGGTCTGGGCCTCGACGCCCTGGGCGGCGTCCACAATCAGCAGGGCGCCTTCGCAGGCGCTCAGGCTGCGCGAGACTTCGTAGGCAAAATCCACGTGGCCGGGCGTGTCAATCAGGTTGAGCTCGTAGGTTTCGCCGTTGCGCGCCTGATAAAGCATGGTGACCGGATGCGCCTTGATGGTAATGCCGCGTTCCCGCTCCAGGTCCATGGCGTCCAGAAGCTGGTCTTCCATGTCCCGCGAGGCGATCGTGCCGGTGCGATGCAATAAACGGTCGGAAAGAGTCGTCTTGCCGTGGTCTATGTGGGCAATGATGCAAAAATTTCGTATGTGCGCTGCGTCCATCGTGTATTGTCCAATATCGAATCCCGGATTCAAACGACGAATCCGAGCACATCAAAATAACCGGAAAACAAATGAAGAAAAGAAAATTTGAACAGAAGGGCACGGTTGGGGCGCGCCGCGTCCGGAGCGCGGCTGTGTGCGAGAGCACCAGCCGCGGCAGGTTGGTAGTGCATTGAGCCACGGCTCAAGCGCAAGCCAAAGAGCAACAAGTGTTGCTGCGGCTTACGCTGTCGCACAGTCTGCGGGCGCATTTCAACAAACAGGCAGAAGATGTCGCCCCTATGGGGCTCGGGGGTTTTATAGGATTTTTACTACAAAGATGTCGCGCCGACGGCGCTTTGCCAACAATCCTGGGCATCCGGAACGGTTGGTTCGGAAGCTCCGTTTGGAGCGGCATCTTTGTAGGAGGGTTTCGCGTAGAAATTGAGAAGCCCCGTTAGGGGCGACATAATCTGTTCTTGATAAAACTGATTATCCCCTGTCGCGCTCCGCCGGAAAACTCTTTGCATTCCAGGGATTTGGGCTTTATAGTTCAGAGAACTGTTCGATGTATGAAAATACGGTTTCTTTTTTCGCTGTTGCTCGCGCCGGTTTTGATAGCGGTCCTGATCTGCAAAAGCTACGGCCAGGACGATGACACCAGAGCTAATGTAAAAGCCGGCCAGAAAGCCCCGCCATTTATTCTGACACCCATCAATGCGCCCAAAATTGATTTCCCCTCCGATTACAAGGGCAAGGTCGTGCTTCTGGACTTTTGGGCGACCTGGTGCGGTCCGTGCCGTCATGAACTTCCCAACGTGGTTGCCGCTTACCAAAAATACCACAGCAAAGGATTCGACGTGGTCAGCGTCAGCCTCGATGAGCCCGGACAAGGCCACCAGCTTCTGCAATTCATGCACGATAACAATATGACCTGGCCGCAGATTTACGATGGCGGCTTTTGGAAGGCCGCCGTAGCCGTTGAATACGGCGTGCATGCCATTCCCTGCCCGGTGGTCGTGGACGGCGACACCGGAAAAATCCTCGCCGTGGGAGTGGATGCGATCGGTGACCAGTTGGACAAAGTTGTGGAGTCCGCGCTGGCCTCGAAGACCGGGAAATGACCCACACACAGTTTTTGGTTTTGGCAATCAACATGGGAAAAATGGGAAACGCCCATGTGGCAGGCCATGTCACAAGGCGGGCTCGTCTCATTCTTTGAGGTGGAAATGGGGCAGAAGATGTCGCCCCTGACGGGGCTCGGGATTGTACTGGATTTTTTACTACATAGATGCCGCACCTACGGCGCTCGGAGTGCCTCATTGACCGCCAGGCGTTACGTGTGCAAGCCCCGTTTAGGGGCGGAATATTTGTAGAAAACCGAAAGAAGTGGGTAAGAAGCCCCGTCAGGGGCGACATCGTCCGGTTACCGTTACAAGGATGAGATGCGTCCATTCCAGGATGCGAAATGAGGAAAATGTTGACAAACATTCGGCATTTTGATGGTCTGGCTAAGCAGGTTATCAATAGCAACATGTTGATTTGCTCGTCCCTTAAAACACCAAAAATCGTCTATGAAAAAGAAAACCCTCCTCAAAAGTATTATCGTTGCAGGAATTTGTTCAGTGCTGATAAGCGCGGTTTCAGGTTGCTCCTCTGTCGGTGAAATGCGCGGAGGAACGACCGGCACAGACGTTCAACTGAACCAAAAAAATTACAAACTGATTAAAGCAGGAGCGATTGGTCATAGCTATGGTTTTAAACTATTGGGCATTCTTCCCTTTGACAGCCCAACCGCCGCCGCTGCGAAAGCCGATTTGTATAAGTCCGTCGGAGAAGACCTTACTGGCAAAGCGGCCGCGCTTGCCAATCAGACTGAGGACCGATCAAGTCTTTACCTGATCTTGTTTTCGATTCCCCGAATCACCTACACAGCCGATGTGATTGAATTCGTTGATCAGCCGGCGACGCGTGCGGCGGAATAGCGGTATCGGGGATCGCGATGAAATCCGCGTCACGTTTTTCCATTGTTTTAGTCACGGCGCCGGATTTGAAAACCGGCCGCCGGCTGGCCAAAGCCGCATTGGATGCCCGTCTGGTGGCCTGCGCCAATCTGATCCCCAAAATTGAATCGCGGTATTGGTGGCAGGGCAAAATCGAATCGAGCCCGGAGATTTTGATCCTGTTTAAGACTACGAAATCGCGTTTGGCGCCCTTGGAACGGCTGATCCTTTCAAAACATCCTTATGACACGCCTGAATTCCTGGTTTTGCCCATCAGCGCGGGAAACCGGAAATACCTGGATTGGCTCGGGGAGCACACGCGCCCGCGCGCGTCGCGGTGAACGCCCTCGTTCACCGCTCTGGCGCGCCCTCGCGCCAGTTTCAGCGCGCCATGGCGCGCGCTGTTCCGACTGCGCGGGCGTAGTCGGATGCACGCGGGGCGCGTGCGCTACCCATTTCCGCAATGAGATCAAGTTTAGAGTTGAATTGGGGATGGACGGGGTTAAATTTGTCGCGTGGGTGTAACGGCACAGAACGATACATTTGTGTTGGTGTTTCTGATGGTGCATATGCTGGCTTTGGCGGTTGCCTGCATTTTCTGCCTCGGCATTCTCCGGCGACGCCGTGTCTCCAGGTCAGCGCCTGCCCCGCGCCGGACTGTTTCCCGCATTCCGCTCCAGACGATTTTTCCTCAACGTCCGGCATGTTGGCTGGCCGTTCGTTCCGCCGACCCTCAACGGGTGCAGGCGGCGCTGGGGTTGGGCCGCTCTTCCCCTTGTTCCTGGTCCGAAGGGATGACGGGTGAACATGAATTTTTCATCAGTCCACGGGTCAACGGCTGGGTCATCGTGACCGGCATGGCCATCCCGACGCCGGACCGCGACGTGGACGAGTGTTTTCATTTTCTGATATCGTTGAGCCGCAAATTGGGGCACGTGCAGTTTTTTCACTCGGAAAAATTCCTGCATTACCACGCCTGGGCGCGCCTGGATGACGGCTGGGTGACGCGAGCCTATGCCTGGGCGGGCGAAACGGTCTGGAACCAGGGCGCGCCAACCGTGCCGGAGCTGGCCCTGGGACTGAAATCGCTTAATTACGGCGAGGCCTGTCCCGTAACGATCGCACGACGGAATGCAGAAAAGGTTTCCCAACTGGCGGCGCGCTGGAACTTCGACCCGGCCGCCGTGGACGAGCGTTTGTTAAGCCAGGCCGTGGGAGTCGCCGGCGAAGTCGCCCGCACGCACTGACTCGGAGCGCGACCTTCAGGTCGCTTCAACGTGCGATGTTGCCACACGACAGGATATTATCGATATCGTACAAACCACTCTCGCGAACCTTGAAGCGGCATAAATGCCGCGCTCCGTCCGATCGTTTTACTTCGTGAAATTCGTGTCTTTTTTTCTTTCGTCTTTTGCTTTTTGGCATTTCAATTTCCTCTCATGTCGCGCGAATATGTCCTGCAAAATTTCAAGACGGAATTTCATCCGCAAATTGACTACGCGCGCGAACTGAATCCGCAGCAACTGGCCGCCGTGACCGCCCCGCCGGGCGCGGCGCTGGTCATTGCCGGCGCCGGTTCGGGAAAAACGCGCACGCTCACCTATCGCGTTGCCTATTTGCTCGAACAAGGCATCCCGCCCGAGCGGATCCTGCTCCTGACGTTCACCAACAAAGCGGCCGCCGAAATGATGCGCCGCGTCGCCGATTTGCTCGGAACTCAATTGCTGGCCCTTTGGGGCGGGACCTTCCATTCGATCGGCGCGCGCATCCTCAGGGCGCATGCCGAAACGCTCGGTTACCGCCGCGATTTCACAATCCTCGACCGCGACGATTCGAAGGATTTGATCAAGGCCTGTGTGGCCGACGCCGGAATCCAGACCAAGGGAACCCATTTCCCCAAACCGGAAGTATTGAACGAAATTTTTTCGCTCGCGGAAAACACGCAAACACCGGCCGCCGCCGTTCTCGAGACGCAGTTCAGCTATTTCCATCAGTTCACGGAAAAAATTTCCGACGTGGCGCGGCGTTATGCCGAACGCAAGCGCGCCGGCAATGCCATGGATTTCGACGATTTGCTCGCGCTTTGGCTCAAATTGCTGCGTGACAATGCCGAAGTCCGCGAGATGTACCAGAGGCGTTTTCAATTTATTCTCGTGGATGAATACCAGGACACGAACAAATTGCAGGGCGAATTGATTGACCTGCTTGCCGCGCGGCATCACAATGTAACCGTCGTGGGTGATGACGCGCAAAGCATCTACGCCTGGCGCGGCGCCAATTTTTTGAACATCCTCGATTTTCCCAAACGTTATCCGGGCGCGAAAATGTTTCGCATTGAGGCCAATTACCGCAGCACACCGGAAATTTTGAACGTCGCCAATGCCGCGATTTCGGCGAATCGAAATCAATTTGAAAAAACGCTCACGCCCGTTCGCAAGTCCGGCATGAAGCCCGCCCTGGTCGCCTGCATGGATGCGGCGCAACAATCGGCCTTTATCGCCCAGCGCGTTATGGAACTGCATGAAGAAGGCGTGAGCCTGGGCCAAATCGCGGTCCTTTACCGGTCGCATTTCCACGCCCTGGAACTGCAGTTGGAATTGACCCGGCGCCAGATTCCTTTCTCGATTACGAGCGGAATTCGCTTTTTCGAGCAGGCCCACATCAAGGACGCCACCGCATACCTGAAATTGGCCGCCAACCCGCGCGACGAAGTCGCCTTCAAGCGCGCCGTCCAGTTGCATCCCGGCATCGCCGCCAAAGGCGCGGAAAAATTGTGGAAAATCTTTTCGAGCGAAATCGAACAGTTCCAGCGCGCCGGGACGGGTGACAAAATCCCGGCCGCCAGCCCGGCCAACGCGAAAAAGAACCACTCCGGCCGGCTAATGAAAAATCCGGTCGCCACCGCTCTGGAAACCTGCGCGCCGCACACCGGAAAAAAAGCGGCCGTGGCCTGGGCGCAATTTGTGGCGACGGTCGCGCAATTGGAGGAGGAAAAATCGCCGGCCAAAATGCTGCGAATCGTCATTGACGCCGGCTACGACGATTATTTGAAGGAGAATTTCGCGAACTATCGGACCCGTTTGGAGGACCTGGAACAACTGGCCGTTTTTGCTTATCAGTTCAACACAACCGGGGAGTTTTTAACTCAACTCGCCCTGCTCACCAACGTGGAAGCGGAAGATGATAATCCCAAAAGCGAGGATGAACGAATCCGGCTTTCGACGATTCATCAGGCCAAGGGCTTGGAATTTGACGCCGTTTTCGTGATAATGCTTTGCGACGGCTTGTTTCCTTCGGCGCGTTCGGCGGAAACCGATGAAGGACTGGAAGAAGAGCGGCGTTTGTTTTACGTGGCGATCACGCGGGCAAGGAATGAATTGTATTTGAGTTATCCGATGATTCGCGGCGGTTTTGGAAACGCGGCATCTGATTCCATGCAAAACCCGTCACGATTCCTTGGCGAGATTCCCGGCAATTTGTTGAATCAATGGAATTTGCGGCCCGGTTATTGACGCTTCACTTGCCGATCCCGCGTTCGCTCGTCCGGATAAATTGGATTAAATGTTGAATTTCCGGCAACGGCGGCAATTTCTTTTCAATCTTGGCCAGGGCATTTGAAACCGTCAGGCCTTCCCGGAACAGGATCTTGAAAGCATTCCGCAATGCCTTCTGCGCCTCGTCGGACACCCCGCGACGCTCCAATAGAACTTTGTTTATGGTGCGCGTTTCGGCGGGATTTCCGTCCGCCAGCATATAGGGAGGCACGTCCTGCACAACTTTGGAACATCCCCCGACCATCGCCATGGCGCCAATCCGGCAGAATTGATGGATGGCCGAAATGCTGATGACGGCATAATCCTCAACGATGACATGGCCCGCGAGCGTCGCGGCGTTTGACATGATGATGTGGTTGCCCAATTCGCAATTATGCGCGACGTGACAGTAGGCCAGAATATGGTTGTGCGAGCCGATCCGCGTCACCTCGCCATCGCCGGTCGCGCTATTGACTGTGACATATTCCCGGAACGTATTGCGGTCGCCAATTTCAGTTCGCGTAATCCCGCCTTTCCATTTCAGGTCCTGGGTTTTAAGACCAATACTGGCGAACGGAAAAATCTCGTTCTTTTGTCCTATCCGCGTGTGCCCGTCAATCACGACGTGCGGATGGACGATGCATCCGTCCCCCAGGACCACATGCTCTCCGATGATGGAATACGCGCCGATTTCACATTTGGCGCCGATTTTGGCCCTGGGATGGACGATGGCCGTGCGATGGACTGAAGACATAATAAATTATTCAAGTTCCGGGCGGAGCATGAAGGCGATTTCAGCCTCGCTCACAATGTCATCTCCGACTTTGCAAACTCCCCGGGCCTTTCCCAGTTTGCCCCGGACTTTTGTCAATTCCACTTCGATGATCAGAACATCGCCCGGAAGGACCGGTTTGCGCCATTTCACTTCTTCCGCAGCGATAAAATACGCGATTTGGCCGACATTCTCGACCTGGCGAAGCATTAGAATGCCCGCAGCCTGGGCGATGGCCTCCAATTGCAGCACGCCCGGCATAATGGGATGCCCGGGAAAATGGCCCTGAAAATACGGCTCGTTGATCGTCACATTTTTGAAGGCCGTGATTTTGTTCCCCTCCATCCTTTGCACGCCATCCACCAGGAGAAACGGATAGCGGTGCGGCAGGATTTGCATGACCTGTTCGGTATCCAGTTCCGCCGACTGCTGCAACTGCTCCAGGGCGGCATTTCTCTTGTCCTCGCTCTTGGGCTCCGGCGGGGGCCCAAACACCCGGGCCGCGCGCAACGGTTTCTTCATTTGCTCCACAATCAGTTTGGCAAACTCGCAATTCGTCGCATGACCAGGCTTGACCGCGATGAGATGGCCGCGAATGGGCCGCCCCACCAATGATAAGTCGCCCACAATATCGAGCATTTTGTGCCGCACAAATTCTTCCGGATACCGCAACGGCTCGGTCGTCAAAACGGCGTCATCCCGGATCACGATCGCGTTTTCCAGGCCCCCTCCTTTGATGAGATTGTTCTTGATGAGTTGTTCGATTTCCTCGAAAAAGCAAAATGTCCGCGCATGAGACAGCTCCTGCTCCCACGTTTTGGGCGTGATTTCAACGCTAAAAAACTGGGTAAAGCGCCCGTGCTTGTCCGCGCTGGTGCAGGTGATTTTAAAGTTCTCGTCAGGAAAAAGGGTCATGACGGTGTCGCCCGACTCCAGTTCAATGGGCTCGGACGGCGCGTAGGTTTCCCGTTTTTCAACCTGGGGCACAATGCCCGCCGCCTGGATGGTTTTGCAGAATTCCCGGGAGCTGCCGTCTCCAATCGGTGGTTCATTCGAGTCCAGTTCGATAACGGCGTTATCAATGCCGTAGCCGGCCAGGGCCGCCAGGACGTGCTCGACCGTGTGGACTTTCACATTTCCCCGGGCCAGCGTGGTCGAGCGATTTGTCTCGGCGACGTTCTCGACCCGAGCCTCAATTTCCGGCTTGTCGTCAAGGTCCACGCGACGGAACCGGATTCCGCTGTTCGGCGGCGCCGGCAAAATTTTCATGTTCACACGGTTCCCGCTATGCAGTCCCACTCCGGAAAACTCCGCTGGACGGCCAAGAGTCTGTTGATTCAACACAGGGAAGATTAAATGAAATACCGCTGCCGTTGGCAAGAAATTGATGGCCGGTCTTGACCTTGTCTGCTCAAAAGATAACATTGTTTGCCGCGTGTGGCGGATGAGTTTGCGAATTTCTTTTTATTGCTCTTCGGCCGGTTCCTGTTTGAGGCCCCTGGCCTGTCTCCTTACGGCGTTTCTTGTCTCCTGCTCGCGTTCCTCAAACCCGTCACTGACGGTGGCAATTGACAATGTCAATCCGCGGCGCGACGTAAACGGCCAAATCATTGATGCGCATGGGGGCTGTATGCAGTTCTTCAACGGGCGCTTTTACCTTTATGGAAACCGCCTCGGAACCAATCGCGTTGATTCGATTTTGAACTGCCCGTTTGCGGTCTATAGTTCACCGAATTTGAGGGATTGGACGAATGAAGGCGATCTGTTAAATAACGCGCCAAAAGGATTTTATTATCGCCCTTATGTGGTCTTCAATCCACGCACAGAAAAATACATCCTCTGGTATAATTGGTATCAAAAATTATGGAACGGCCAGGAGGGGGTTGCGGTAAGCGACACGCCAACCGGCCCCTTCAAAATCGTCAACCAGAAGGTCCATAGTATCGGTTCGAGTCCCGGTGACGGCAGCCTTTTTGTGGATCAGGATGGGACTGGTTATTATATCTATACGGATATCGCCAACGATTATTCGGTGCGCGTGGAACGTTTGACGCCGGATTATTTTGATTCCTGTGGTCAAGCCAGCCCCGTCTTGGCCAGGGGTGGCGAAGCTCCTCTGCTCTTTCGTCGTCAGAACTGTTATTACGCTTTATGCGGTCCGCTGTGCGCCGATGCTGCCCAGGGAAGCGAAGTGCAGGTCTTCACCTCCGGATCACCCCTGGGGCCTTTCTCACCGTCAAATGACATCAACCGGCGTTCTGTCGCAAACTCAACCAATTACGCGAGTGATGGAATTTTAATAAAATCGAAGCAGGGCATTTGGATTAAGTACCGATCTCAATCCGCGATTCCGAACATCCCGGCCCAGGAAACATGGGTCGCACAGATTCCTTCCGGCGACCAGGCCGCATTTATTTGGATGGGTGATCTGTGGCAGTCGTCCCCGGATGGAACCCGTGGCCATGATTGTCAATATTGGAGTCCTCCATTGCAGTTCACCCCCGGCGGCCAGATCCTCCCCATCCACGTGGCCGGCAAATGGTACATCGCCTGGGGCGCCGGAAATCCATGAGTCGTCCGAACCTTTCCGCAAGTAACATTTTGCGAATTTCATGCCAACTGGTAATTTGCTTCTATGCCAGGAATCATTGATGCGAATACGCCCCGGAGGACGAAACGCCCGTCCGCGCCCGAGTTGCGCGACAAACAAAACGAACGAGATTTCCGCAAATTGCGGATCGACAAAGTGGGTGTTCGGGGATTGCGGTTTCCCATCCAGGTCCGCGACAAGGCGCGGGCCTTCCAGAACACGATCGCCACCATCGGCATGTTCGTGGACCTGCCGCACCATTTTAAAGGCACCCATATGAGCCGCTTTATCGAGGTGCTCAACGCCCACGGCGGCGGCATCCACGTCGAGAATATCAACGGCATCCTGCGCGCGATGCAAAAAAAACTCAATGCCGCCTCGGCGCACCTTGAGATCGAATTTCCCTATTTTATGTCCAAAAAATCACCCGTGTCGGAACAGGAAAGTTTGATGGACTACCTGGCGCGATTTGACGCCAGCGCCCGCGGCGATGAACTGGATTTCGTCCTCACCGTCAAGGCCAATGTCACCACGCTCTGCCCCTGCTCCAAGGCCATCGCCAAATACGGCGCCCATAATCAGCGGGGCGAAGTCACCGTGCAAATTCGTTCCCGCAATATTGTGTGGATCGAGGACGTGATCGCCGTGATTGAAAGTTCCGCCAGCTCGGAGCTTTACGCCCTGCTCAAACGGCAGGATGAAAAGGCGGTGACCGAACGGGCCTATGAAAACCCCGTTTTTGTCGAGGACCTGGTCCGCAACGTGGCGCTAAAGCTCAACGCCGACGAGCGCGTGACGTGGTACAAAGTCGAAGCCGAAAACTTCGAGAGCATCCACAATCACAACGCGTATGCGTGTATTGAGAAGGGGTGACGGGTGCCTTGAAACCGTTGAAATTTGAACGCGATTCGATTAGACTTGTTCTTATGCTTTCACCCAACCAATGGGAAACTGTCTGACCGCGAGTATCCTTATTTCGTCCGCGCGAGACGCCGATGTTCCCGCCATTCATGTTGCAATTGGAACTGGACGCCCGCGCGCGCTCTGTTAAATTACTATTGCCATGTCAACTGAAGCGCCGCCGGCGCCAAAAAAAATCAATCTCCGACGGCCGGACATTTTGGAAGCAGTCCAGGCCCAGGTGCTTTCGCACTACCGCAGTGTGCTGGTCGAGCGTATTCGCGCCAATGGCGGCGTCATTGCCTCCGGCGATCTTTCCATCAAACTCGCGAAGGAATTTGGTTTTTGTTACGGCGTCGAGCGCGCGATAGACCTTGCTTACGCCGCGCGAAAATATTTTCCGCCGCCCAAGGCCATCTATCTCCTGGGAGAGATTATTCATAATCCGGAAGTCAACGATCAAATCCGCAACATGGGCATCCAGATCATCTCGCCCAAGCCGACCGAAGAAGAAGTGGAAAAACTCCAGGCGCAGGACGTGGTCATTATCCCGGCGTTTGGCACGGAAGTGGGCACGCGCAAAAAACTCGAAGCCAAGGGTTGTATTTTGGTGGACACCACTTGCGGCGACGTGATGAGCGTCTGGAAGCGAGTCCGCCAATACTCCCAGGAAAGCGTCACCAGCATCATTCACGGCAAAGCCCGGCACGAAGAAACCAAGGCCACCACCTCCCAGGCCCGCGCTTACGGCAGCGGCCATTATCTCGTTGTTTTCAATCTCGCCGAGACCGATTACGTCTGCAATTACATCCTGAACGGGGGGGATAAAAATCAGTTTTTGGAAAAATTCAAAGGCGCCTATTCCGAGGGATTCGATCCGGATTTGCATTTGCAGGCCATCGGCGTGGCCAACCAAACAACCATGTTGCGCGGTGAAACCGAGGAAGTCCAGCGCCGTTTCAAAAGCGCCATGATAAAAAAATACGGCGCGGACGAATTGGACAAACATTTCCGTTTCTTCGACACCATCTGCGGCGCCACGCAGGACCGCCAGGATGCCCTCGAAAAACTGTTGCATGAGCCGATGGACCTGCTCATCGTCGTCGGCGGATATAATTCGTCAAATACGTCGCACCTGGCGGAAATGGGCGAAGCCAAATTGCCTACCTACTTCATCAAAAATGCCGCGAAGATGGAATCCGCCCAAATGATTCGCCACTACAACCAGCACATCCGTTCCGAGGTCGAAACGCGCAATTGGCTGCCTTCCGGGAAAATCACCGTCGGCGTGACCGCCGGCGCGAGCTGTCCCAACAACCTGATTGAAGAAACCATCCGCCGCGTCTTCGAATTGCGCGGCATCTCCGTCCACGAGCTTCTCGCCAATTGACTCCGGGAGCGTACGCGCCTCGCGTGGGTCCGACTGCGCCCCGCAGTCGGTACGACGCGCCAACGCGCATTGAATCTCGCGCGAGGGCGCTGTGAACGAGGGCGTTCACCGCCACACGCGAGGGCGCGTATTCTCCCCTTTTTTCCCTTTTCCTTTTTCCTTTTTAATTCTCCCGTGCCCCGAACCCGGCAGGAACTCGAAGACATTGAACGCCGCATTCTCGCGCCTTATGCGCAATTCAGCGGCGATACTCGTGGCCGCGCGTATCCCGAAAATCCGCCAACCTGGCGCACGCACTATCAGCGCGACCGCGACCGGGTGATTCATTCCCGTGCCTTCCGCCGGCTCGAATACAAGACGCAGGTTTTTCTGAACGGCTCGGGAGATCATTATCGCACCCGGCTCACCCATACCATCGAAGTCGCGGCCGTCTCGCGCAATATTGCCAGCGCTCTCAGGTTGAATTCAGACCTCGCCGAAACCATCGCGCTCGCCCACGATCTCGGCCATTCGCCCTTCGGCCACAAGGGCGAAACCGCCCTCGCTCGCCTGATGAAGGGACATGGCGGATTTGAACACAATCAGCACAGCCTGCGCATCGTCGAGTGGCTCGAGCAAAAGTATCCGGATTTTCCCGGACTCAACCTGACCTGGGAAGTCCGCGAAGGGTTGGCGAAGCATTACACGGCCTATGATCATCCGAACAAACGCACGGGGTTTAACGCGAAAAATTCTTCGCTCGAAGCCCAAATCGCAAATCTGGCCGATGAAATTACCTATTACAGTCATGACCTGGACGACGGGCTGGATTCCGAATTGCTTTCCGAGCAGGATTTGATTCAAAAAGTACGCATTTTCGCCGCCGCCGCCCGGCTCGTGAAGAAAGAGCATGGCGATTTGCCCGATGAATGCCGGCGATATTTCATTATCCGCACAATCATTGACATGCAAATCCACGATGTCGTGAATAATAGCGAGGCGCTCATCCGGGCCGCCAGGGTCAATTCTGCCGATGACGTCCGCCGTTTTCCCCGGGCGCTGATTCAACACAGCCCGGCGCGGCGCGAAACCAACCGGGAGTTGAGAAATTATCTTTACCGGAATCTATACTTTAATCCTGTCGTCCACTTGCCAAACTTGCGCGCGGTGAAAATGTTGAAGGAACTGTTCAATCATTTTCTGAAGCATCCCAGACAGATGGGCGCAGGCGCGCAAAAACGCCTAAAAAAGATCGGCCTTCGCCGCGCCGTCTGCGATTACATCGCCGGCATGACCGACCGTTATGTCATGCTTGAATACCAGCGCATTTTCAAAAAGCAAAACCAGTAAGACGAACGAGGTTATCCTGGAAACGATATCCGCCCGTCTTATTCCATCCTCTCTACACGTTCCTCCGACGCCAGGTCATCTAACAACGCCCGCGCCGCTCTCCCCTGCCCTGCCAATACAAAATCCGGCGCAATTTCATTGAGCGGCGCCAGCACAAATTTTCTCAAATGCGTCCGCGGATGCGGCAACGTTAACTCCGGCGTTTGCCGCGCCTCCGCTCCGAAGGCAATCAAATCCAGGTCCAACGGGCGCGGCTCGTTTAGAACCTTTTTCGGTGTGCGTCCAAATTCCGTTTCCAGGTCCTGCAACTTTTTCAATAATGACTCCGGGCTTTCTCCTTTGCGCGGAATAAACGCGGCCACTGCATTTACAAACTCCGGCGAATCCGGCGGACAATTCACCGGCGATGTTCGCCACAATGACGACTTCAAAATCGGCGCATCAGAAAACGTCTTCAGCCGCCCCATCGCTTCCAAAATAATCTTGCGCGAGTCGCCGATATTTGACCCCAAAGCGACAATGGCTAACAACGTTTTCACTTCAACCCCAACACATCCTGCATGTCATAGATGCCCGGCTTCTGTTTCACCACCCATTGTGCCGCGCGCAACGCTCCATTGGCAAAGGTTTCGCGGCTCGACGCTTTGTGCGTCAGTTCCAGCCGTTCGCCGGCGTTGGCAAAAATAACGGTGTGATCCCCCACCACATCGCCGCCGCGGATAGAATGAATGCCAATCTCCGACTGCGTCCGTTCGCCCACTATTCCCGCCCGTCCATGCCGCGCGGCCTTGTCCAATTGCAGCTTCCGCACGTCCGCCAGGATTTCTGCCAGCGTTTTGGCCGTGCCGCTGGGAGCGTCTTTTTTGAGCCGATGATGCGTTTCCAGGATTTCCAGGTCAAAATCAGGCCCCAGAATTTCCGCCGCCCTGCGCGTCAGCCAAAAGAGTGCATTGACGCCGGTGGAAAAATTGGACGCCCATACCATTGGCACGGCAGACTTGAATTCCCGGATCGCCGCCTTTTCCGTGTCCGAATGTCCCGTTGTTCCGATCACAATCGCCTTTTTGTTCTTTGCGCAAACCTCAACGATTCCCGGCGTCGCCGAATGCAGGCTGAAGTCAATCACCGCATCGCACCTGGAAATAACGACGTCCAGGGCGTCCCCACGGTCCACCCGCGCGACAATTTCCAGCTCGCGAAAATGAGGCGCGCATGCGATCAGGGCCTGCCCCATTCGGCCGTGCGCCCCGGTGATAATGATTTTGGTCATGGTTTCAGGATGACAATTATTTCAAAATGCCGCAGCGTCTCATGCTTTGGCGCAAGGTTTCGCGATTTTTCGAATTCATCGCCACGAGCGGCAGCCGGTATTCCTCGAAAATGATTTTCATCATCGCCAAGGCCGCTTTCACGGGAATCGGGTTGGTTTCAATAAACAAATCCTTAAACAACGGATAATATTTTTCATGCAGCCGGAGCGCCGCGGCGGTTTTGCCGCCCAGGTAAAATTTTACCATCTGCGAAATCTCACGGGGAATGATGTTCGACGCCACGCTCACCACGCCCTGCGCTCCCACGGACATGAAAGGCAGCGTCAGCGAATCGTCGCCGCACAAAATCGTGAAATTCGGACCCAGCGCCGCGCGCAATTGTGAAACGCGGTCGCAGCTTCCGCCCGCTTCCTTGATCGCGACAATGTTCTTGCAATCCCGCGCCAGGCGCCTGACGGTTTCAACCGCGATCTCCACCGCGCACCGCCCCGGAATGCTATAAAGAACGATGGGCAATTTGGTTTCGCGCGCAATGGCCTTGAAATGCTGATATAATCCTTCCTGGGTCGGCTTGTTGTAATACGGGGCAACCTGAAGCGACGAGTCCGCGCCCGCTTTCTCTGCTTCCTTGGTCAGGTAAATCGCTTCGGAAGTCGAATTGGCCCCCGTGCCCGCCATGATCCTGGTTTTGCCACGGGCAAACCGGACGGCTTTAGCCACAACCTCGATATTTTCGTCGTAAGTGAGCGTGGACGATTCACCCGTCGTCCCGGCGGGAACAATGCCATCCACCCCGCTCTTGATTTGAAATTGAATCAGGCGTTCCAGAGAATCATCGTCAATTTTGCCGTCTCGAAACGGCGTCACAATCGCAGTATAAGTGCCAATAAACATAAAGTGCCGCAGCATAATGTCCGAAAAGGCCCCCATTGGCGAGAAAAAATGCGGGTCAGACGTAATACTTGAAACTGGGTTGATAACGAAGACTCCGGTGGCTGAAAAGAATTTCGCCAACCGTTGCCGAGAAATGGGTGGTTATGGGATGATATTCTCCAAGGTTGCAGCCATTGTAGTTGAGTTTGGTCAGGGCCAGAATATCCCTGGCAACACGGACAATCTCAGTATCGCCATGTTGAATTTCAATACACAGAGGACGCGGAATTTCGGAACCGTCATAGATGCCAAGTCGCGGCTTGAACCCGGATGTCCAAAGGAGCGCGCGCCTGGGCGAGAGTTGCCAAAAAGTCCCGCGCAAAGCCGGTTGGCCGCCCGGGCGCAATAGCCGCAATCCCGCGCGTTCCGGCGTGACTCGCACCACCGTCAGTTTCGCCCCGGCCGGACACGCCGCTTGATAGCCTTCCAGCTCTTTATCGCCCAGCCTTGAACCGGTGTGGAGGAAGATTTCGGACAACGGTTTGCCGGGACCAGGCTCCAAACGAGGCTTGTCTTTTGAGCTTTTCTCCATTACCCCTGCCCTCTCTCGCCCGCCCTCGCCGCGTTCCAACACCGCCGGCCGCGCAAGGGAAAACGGCTTTTGTAAATCCCTATAGGCATCCAGGGCCGCGGTGAGCAATTGGCGGGCGGCCGGTTCGTTCAGATGATATTCGCCCTTCCTCCCGGAAAACCACGCTCCTTCGCTGCCCGCAACGATACGCCCATCGCCATGGTTTCCAAATATCTGCGCCGCGCTCCAAACCGTCCCGCCCAGGTCGTTGTCCTTAAACGAAACGCCCACGTGGCAGACACCCTCGCCGCCATCGGCAAGCTTCCAGGGCCTGCCTCCGGACTTATAATACAACGCCGTGCACAAATTCCACGCGCGATCGGACAACGGCGTCAATTGCCGGCCTCCGACTCGCCGCTCCGCCCTGGGCAGGCGCAACGTGGATTCGCGGACAATTTGCACCGCGATTCCCAATTCCATCGCGCGGGACTTAAGCTGAAAACGAAAATCCGGGGACCATCCATAGTGCTCCGGCTCGTAACTCTCAAAAAAATCCCGCATTTGGGACCGCAGACGCTGTTCGCGCCGGCTGATGCGCTGGCCGTGGCCGCCCTGGAATCTTGAGATTGGCCGGCAATTTGTGAAAACAAAATCGGGTGCCACGATCACGACATAACCAAACGATTTTTCCAGCGTCCTGGCCGTTCTGAGGGCGCTCAGATAGAGCGAAACCACTTCATAGACGCGCTTGTGGTCGTCCCGGTCGGTCGCGGCGTTTTTGAGGGCCAGTGTATCCAGTTCCTGCGCCCATGCCGGTTCGGCCGGTACGACCGCGTGAAATACTTCTTCAAATCCCGGAAAATGCGGCCATTGCGTTTCGTTGAGATAATCCGCCGTCAATACCGGCCGGCTTATGGCCTTTACAAAATCGGCGAAGGCCGCCACGCCATTTTGGGTTCCGATAATGCCGTAGGAAAGTTTGGCCGGATTTCCCATGCCTTTGGAATCAGCGGGGCCAAACAGGGCCAAACCATCACGCGGATGCTCCAACTTGCCTCCCGCGGCAAACTCCAGGGGCGGCTCGTTGAGGACCAGTACGTTATCCATCCGCTTCCTCCATTTCCATCTCATCCAGCTCAAACTCCTGGGCCGGCAACTCCGCCCGTGCTGTGGTTGCCCCCGAGCCGAGAATGGATTCCTCCAGCCCGGCCGGCGATTCAAGCCTGACCGGCCCAGGTTCGAACACGGGGTCATTCACGCCGGCCGGCGGCTCGCCGGTAACCACATGCGCCGCCGCCAAAACGCGGTTCAGCCATTCCCCATTGCCCCAGGTTCTGCGGAGACGCCGCAACCGCGGCAAAGCGCTTTTGTCGTCAACGGCCTGGCCGCGCGCGTCAAAAAACATCACCGCCGGCGTTATTTGAACGTACCACGACAGGTCTGCGCCCCGGACAACGCCCAGGCGAAATGCAAAATTGTGGAAATTAATTTCGGTTTCGCCCAGTCGTCGAAATGCGACTTTGTCGCGGATGGGCATCCGGCAATTTTTTCCATCAAAACCGGCATACTCCAAATGGCCATTTTCGGCCATTGTTTCAGATAGAAAGAAAACGTTTTTGAACACGGGATGCCTCGAACAACCTGCCATGGCCAGCCGCCGGGCCAGCGCCTGAAGGATCACGGCGGCTGCCAGGTCCTGAACTCGGTTATGACGAAAGACACCGGGTTTTGAGCAGTCCAAAATTTCACGGGTCGGCCGGATCCGGTCGCTAAATTCCGGCGGTTGCGGAATCAACGCAACCAGCATGTCCCTGGTGATGGCGTGAAAGGTCCACGCCTGTTCCAGCGCTTCCCACTCATCCGCTTCCATATCGTCGGCGGCCTGAAAAACCCGCAACACGTTGGAAAACGATTTGACCCGGATAAGATTCGTAAAAAGCCGTTCGCCCGTTCCATTGACCAAATCCCGTCCGGGGGCAAAATTCAAAGCGGCCAGCGCAGAACCGTTGTCGAGGGAGCGAGGCGCGTGGATGGCGTCCAGTTCTTTGCGCAAGGTTTTCCAACCGTTGATCCAGCCGTTCTCAAAGGAAATCGCCGATGCCATATCGAGCAATGGATCCGTCTCGCTGCCGTCCAGTTTGAGAGGGATGAGAAAATCCGGAATATTTTGCTGGCGGACAACGCGTTGCGCCAGCATGCGCTCCAGGGCCGGCTTTTTCTTTCGCAACGAAGCATCCGAAACCAGCGCCAGCGTTCGAAACGTTCGGGCCTTGATGGTTTCTTCGATCGTTTCGGGCCAGGGTTCGCCGCCCAGGTGTTTCATTTTGTCAAACCAGAGCGCATGCCCGCGGGCAGCCAGTTTGCCGGCCAGCCACCGCGCCAGCGGCATGTCCTCGGAGGCGTAACTGATGAATAAATGCTTCGGATTTGTCATTCGGGCTGACGACGCAACTTAACAAATCCGACCTTAATTGCACGCCCCATTAATGGGAAACTTCCAGGGAATCTACTTCTTCCCCGTCTCCATCGCCGCAAACAAAGCATCAAGACTGTTCAGCCCCGACGGGGGCGCGTGGTTCTTCACATTCAGAACCTGGCGGAGATAATCAACCCCGTCGGGAACGGTGCGGATGGATTTGGGCAGCAGCGCGCCCGCGGCGTTGGGATGGCCCCCGCCCTGAAATTTCTCAGCCACCTTCAAAGCGGCGCCATTGTGGCTCCGAATACTGGCAAACACAAGGCTGCCGCGGCGAAACAACGTTACCAGGACAGGGTATTTAGTCGCCCTTTTCTCGAGCAATTGGTGAATAATCATGTTGTTGTTTCCCACTACCGTGTCCACAAAACCAATCGTCGGCGAGATCTCGGTAATATTGGCTTTGCTCCACTCAAAACCCAGGGGATTTTCGATCCGCCGTTTCACGGCCATGACCTCGAGCAACGGATGGTCCAGCAGTTTTTCGACATCGCCCCCAATCAAAGTGTGCAAATTCCAAAATTGATACGTTTTGACCAGGTTTGCGTAATCGCCCGCCAGGACAAAATCCGGGTCGTCCACCAAAAACAAGTCCGCGACGTTATTCAAATGCACCAGACGGTCGAGGGCGGCCGATTGGACCCCCTCCTCTTTGCAAAGTTCGTAGCAGAGCAACGCGGCGGATTTGTTCAGGTCATGAACCAGTTGCGCCTGTTTTGGCGCGGTCTCGGTCACATGATGGTCAACCACGAGCCAATCCGGGCGGTCCATGCGCGACTCAAACGTAAAATCCGCCGCCCACGCGGACCGCTCCCGCAACTCACGCTGCTTCCAAAAGTTATAGTGATAAGCTTCCATCCGGACGTCCGCATTGAAAACTTTTTTGGCCAGCCGCTTCAGAAGCGCGCCGGCAAGCAAGCCATCCAAATCACTCTCGTGAGTGAATATGATTTCAGGTTGTGGCAAATCCCTCATTCCACGAAAATTAGCTCATCCGGGCATTTCTGGCGAGTGACAAATTGGTTTCAAAATGTTTTTGAAGTTTCCCGCTAGTACAGGCAGATTATGCGTTCGTTTTGCAGCCGCTGGATTGGGCTCCGCCCGGCCGCCGGCCGCGAGCCATGAAAACAGGCCAAGACCTGCCACATTTGAATGAAACGCACACATCATTGCAATGAGCTGCGCCCGTCCCACATCGGACAGGCCGTCACCCTCGCCGGTTGGGTCCATTCCCGCCGCGACCTGGGGGGGCTGATCTTTATTGATATTCGCGACCGTGAAGGCCGCACCCAAACCGTTTTTGACCCGTCGGATTTGCCCAAGGACATTTTCGGGCGCGCCGAAAAATTGCGCAGCGAATGCGTCGTCCGCATCTCCGGCAAAGTCCGCCAGCGTCCCGCCGGAACCAACAACCCGAAAATTCCCACCGGCGAAGTCGAAATCATGGCCCAAACCCTCGAGGTCCTCAACATGGCCGAGGTCCTGCCGTTTCCCGTGGATGACCCGGAAGTCGCCAGCAAAGTGAACGAGGAACTCCGGCTCAAATACCGCTACCTGGACCTGCGTCGTCCGGAAATGGCCCGCAATCTGAAGTTGCGCAGCAAAGTTGCCATCGCCACCCGCCAATACATGGACGAGCAGGGATTTCTCGAAGTGGAAACGCCTGTTCTATTCAAGTCCACGCCCGAAGGCGCGCGCGAGTTTCTCGTGCCCAACCGCCGCGAGCCAGGCACCTTCTATGCCCTGCCCCAGTCGCCCCAGCAGTTCAAGCAGATCCTCATGGTGGGCGGCGTCGAACGCTATTTTCAAATCGCCCGTTGTTTCCGCGACGAGGACCAGCGCGCCGACCGGCAACTCGAGTTTACCCAGGTGGACATCGAAATGTCCTTTATCGAGCGCGAAGATATTTACAGCCTCATTGAAGGTTTGCTGAAACGCGTTTGGAAAACCGCGCTGGACATGGATATTCCCACGCCCTTCAAGCGGCTGCGTTTCGAGGAAGCGCTAAATCGTTTCGGCATTGACAAGCCGGACACCCGCTTTGGCATGGAACTGGTGGATTTTACCGAAGAGTTTCGGTCCAGTGGTTTCAAGGTCTTTTCCGGCGCTGTGGCCAGCG
>JASHPN010000020.1 GCA_030038175.1 Verrucomicrobiia bacterium | reverse complement strand
AGGGTATTAACGCCGATTTCTCAGACAATCGCATCAATTTTTCGGGCAGCTTGCTTCAGGCCGGCGCAAACACGATCACGATCTATATGCGTCAAATGGGCAAATCCACGGTGAACGGAATTCAGGACGGTTATTTTGCCGATCACGCCATGTATGACTACATCCGGCTCGAATTGACCGGTTATATTCCACCGGCGACGGCGTCCGTGAGCGCATACGCCGGCAATAATTGTAATCTCGTTTGCTGGCGGGTGACGCCGGGCGCAACCGGTTACAACGTTTTGCGTTCGCTAACGCCGGGTAGCGGCTATGTTTCCGTCACCAACGGTGTCATTGGACCGGTCTGCGGCAGTGGATGCAATAACGCAATCTGGCTCGACACAACGGCAACCAACGGCGCAACGTATTACTATGTCGTCCAGTCGGTTAATTCGGTGGGCAGCAGCACCAATTCACCTCAAAGCACCGGAGTAACGCCTTCATCGGGCCTGGCGGTTGGCGCGCCTGCCGCTCCTGACGGACTCACGGTCACGAGCGTGGGACATCACAGCGTTACCTTGAGTTGGAATGCATCGGCGGGCGCGGATTTTTACACGATCCAGCGTTCCACGCTGTTTGATAACGGCGGGGGAGCAACGAACATTTTACGCTCCATTACGCTGAACAACAACACGACCGGCACGACTTATACCGATACCTCGCCCACCGACAGGAGTACCTACAGTTATTCCATATCCGCGACCGGCGCGGGCGGGGTGAGCAGCAATTGCCCGGCTGTAGTTGCGGTGCCGCTGCCGTCCCCGCCCGCGGCCGGGCCCGCGAGCGTAACCGTTGATGCCGGATCCGGCCAGACGAGTTATACGATCGGCTGGCTGCCGGTTTCCGGCGCTGTCGGTTATATTGTCAGCCGCGCCACCAACGCGTCGGCGCCCCTGGACTACGGCGATTTTGTCACGAGCATCACCGAAACAAATTGGAGTGATGACGGAGTGAGCGCGAATGCGCAGTATTTTTACACCATCACAGCCGTGAACGCCGCGGGAACGGCCAGTTCATCAACCGTGGCCGGTCCTCCCGGAGTTCCGGCCGCCCTCGGCGCCACGGGGGGCGACAATGAGGTTCTCTTGAACTGGGCGGGATCACCCGGCGCGGCCAGTTACACTATTTTGCGCGGCCTCAGCAGCCGCGGAGAAAATACCGAGGTAGCGACCGGGGTCACAGCCACCAGCTACATAGATACCGGGGTGAACAATGGAACAACCTACTATTATGTTGTGGAAGCGGTCGGCGCTTCTGGAATCAGCGCCAATTCTCCGGAAGCCAGCGCCATTCCAAACAGCGGCAGCATTAGCGGACTGGTTTGGAGCGGAGCCGCCGGTTCGATTTGGAACACCGCCGCCACCAATTGGCTCAATGGCCTCACCGCCGTCACCTTTACGAATGGGGATACTGTGACTTTCGATGATTCGGCGGCTGCGGCCACGGTGCTGATCACAAACGCGGTCTTTCCTGATTATGTCCTGTTTGACAATTCCTCACTGGCCTATACCGTGACCGCCGTGGCCGGCGGGATTTCAGGAGCCACCAGCGTGATCAAGACCAATAGCGGTGCGCTCACGTTGGACGGAACCAATGCTTATTCCGGCGGAACATTTCTCGATGACGGAACGCTCACGTTGGACCAGGCCACTGCTGCGGGGAGCGGCGCCATCACCCTGAACAGTGGAACCCTCGTACTGGGCGCGGTTATTACCAACGCCGTGGATGTCAGTGGAACCGGAACATTCCAGCCCGGCAACATTGACTATTTTGATGGCCCTCTTTTCGGCACGGGTCTGTTGAATATCGCCATTACCGGCGGCAATACGTTCAGTCCCCAGGCGGATATGACCGGTTTTTCCGGCACGAACGAACTGGGCGCAAGCACCGGCTATTACCGGTTTTACGGCAGCCTAGGAAGCTCCGCGGCGGCCTTTGACCTGGGCACCGCCAGCGCGACCTTGCAGAACCGGAACGGCGGGGTGACGATTCAATTGGGTTCTGTCGCCGGCAGCTCCGGCACAACGGTCAGCGGCGCGTCTGTGGTTAATTCTCCCACGACTTATTCCGTGGGCGGAAATAACACTGGCACAACCTTCTCAGGCAGGATTATTGACGGCGCCGGAGTCACCGTAATTATCAAAACCGGTTCGGGCCTCTGGACTCTCACCGGCTCGAACACCTATAGCGGAGGCACGACCGTCAACGGCGGAACGCTGGCAGTGAACAATGTCCACGGCAGCGGCACTGGATCGGGTGCGGTCACCATCGCCGCCGGCGGCATTCTTGCCGGCAGCGGCATCGTGGCCGGATCGGTCACCGTTAATTCCGGCGGGGTCCTCGCGCCGGGAAATCTGGTGGGCAGCCTGACGGTCAGCAACTCTGTGATGCTGCAACCAGGCAGCGCAACGTTCATGCAGGTCCAACACCTGCCCCTGACAAACACAACCCTCGAAGTTTCCAGCACAATGACTCAGGGCGGCACCCTGGAGGTCACCAACTCCAACGCTTCCACTTTCGCCGCCGGCGACAGCTTCCAACTGTTTAGCGCCGTCGTTTATTTAGGCGCATTTACAAACTTCATTCTCCCGCCACTGCCGCCCGGCCTGGCTTGGAACACCCGCCAGCTTAATGTCACGGGCACGCTTTCAGTGGCGGCGTTGACCGCGCCCGTCATAAACAGCATAAAACTGGTCAACGGAAACCTTGTCGTCAGCGGCACGAACGGACCGGATAATTGGCCCTACGATATTCTGGTCGCGACCAATCTTGTTTCGCCTCAATGGTTGCCGCTGGCCACCAACCAATTCGATGCCAGCGGCAATTTTGTTTTCACCAACGCGATCAGCCCAAGCTGGCCTGATTCGTTCTATCGCATTCAATTGCAATGATTAACGTCTTGGTAGTATTCCTTCTCTTTCTGTCTTCTTCCGCTTGATTCAATAGACAGTTTATGGTCGAGACCTCTGTCTTGGGTATCGGGACGGCAAGCGGGTGAAAAGCTAACCGCTCAAAATCTCGTAAGCATATAAGGCGGCAGCGGTGCGGGTTTCCACCTTGAGTTTTTTGAGAATGTGTTCCAGATGTTTTTCCACGGTGGCGGTGCTTAAACCAAGAATGATGGCGATGCCTGAGTTCTTTTTCCCCTGCGAAACCCAGAACAAGACCTCGGCCTCGCGCGGGCTTAACGACAGGTACTTTTGCAACGCCGCAATCGAACGGAGGGTTCGTTTTTCTTCCAGCAGTAATATACGCCGTCCGGACGCATGGCTCGAAAACATGCGAATGATCAGCCGTCCGCCATCGCGCTCCACCAGCATTGGTTGATGCCAGGGCGGCGCGGCAAGACCTCCGGCAACCGGCCGTTCGGACCGATGCAGGTAGTGGCGGAGCTTTCGAGGCAATTGAAGATGATTGCAGTTTGCCGTTTTAAAATAGCGCGCTAAAAAGCGTTTCGCGGGCTTGGTGCAAAGCAACACCTCGTCATTCGGGGCAAGCATAATGACGCCCTGGCGAGTGGCGGCGAGGGCTTCATTAAGAAAGGAATTTTGCTCGCGCAATAATTCTCCGCGCCTGGCCTGCCGCTGATAATGTAAGTGGAGGGGTTGCTCCATTCGTTTTCCTACTTAAACCAGAAAAACCTGAAATATTAAATACGGAATATTCCGTATTTTAGAAACTTTAATCTTGGCGTAATTTGTTATTGCCGTTGGGATTGAGAGCAATGACTAAAATTGAGAGTATATCCTGACATTGGGGCTGCAAAGAAGTCAGAGGGGCGCGCTTCAGGCTACGGACCATTCCCGGTCCTCACGCTGACGATGGTCGTTTCTCTATTGATGGTCGCCGGCGCGCCATTCCATACCCAGGTTGCCGCGGCCGCGCCGGTGGAAATGACGCCCGGTGGAGAAGCGACGATATGTGAATATAATTCGCAGGATCTGTCCCCGGTGGTGGAGATTCACGCTGCGAACCTGTTCACGGATTACGAACGTTGGGGGTTCTTCCGGATTGGGGCTTTGCCCATGCTGGTTGCCGATCATGTTCAGGTTAAAATTCAATCCGCGGCGTATCTGGCCAATGCCCTGGCAGGCTTAAAATCATGGCATCAGGCGGCATCGGCTTCGCGGGGATTCGAGATGCGGGACCTTGAAATCCGGTTGCGCGGTGAAAAGGACGCTCGCTTGCGCGCCGTCCGGGCGCGCGTTGGCCATGACGGCGCAATCAATTTATCAGGCGTGACTTTTCGCGATGCCGGCGGAGAGCAAATTTCCATCCCCAAAGCCACTTTGCAAATAGCCGGTTCATCCGCCGGGCGTCTCTCCTGGAACCGCAGCGGACATCCGGAAGAACGTTATCTGTTTCAAACCCCCAACGACAAAAAACCATGAAAATAAACCTTCTCATCTCTGCCATGACCATTCTTTTGTGCTGGAACGCCGCCGCGCAGACGGCAAACGAGTGGATCAGTCAGGGGGAATTGGACCTCAGCGTTCAGGATCTCGCCGATGCCAATAACTGTTTTGCGCAGGCAGTGGCGCTGAGTCCAACCAATGAAACGGCCAATGCTCTCTACGCCACGACCCGGCTGTTGACTCTGCCCGGCGACCCGGCGGGCAGCAATTTTCTCACGCGCATCGGCATCCCCGTCAGCGGGAGAAATGTCTATCATTGGACGGCCCTTCCGCCCGTGGACGCGAACAACGTGCCGTTGGCCCCGGCAGGCGTCAACGCGGACGAGTTCACCGCCCAGTTGCGCACCAACGTTTTGTCCGCCATCACCGGGGCCATCAGCAATCTGGCCGTCATTGCTGATACCAACTTCACGCTGGAATTGACGAGCAGTGAGACCAGCATCAGCGATGTCACCGTGGATTATGGCGACCTGAAGCTGATTCAGGCGGGATTGTATGGGGCGGAATATTTGATTTACACGTTGAATGCCCAGAACCTCAACGCCCAATTGACGGACCTTCGCGCTCTTTACACCAGCGGGACCCTATCCGCCGGCCAGGTTCTGGCCAATTACCCGCAACTTTTCACTTTTGCCACCACCAATGACCTGCAGGCGGCGCAGGCGGCCTTCAGCAACGGCGTCAGCGCTTATATGATCGCCTCTGACTTTATCCGGGGCCGACCGACGAATGAAGTGAGGCTGTTCAACTACGACGAGGTCTCGGCGCAGAATGAAGCGGATTTCCGTTTGACCCTGCAAAATTTGCAGGATTCGCTGACTCTTGGCCCGCAATCGCTGTCACTCGCCCCAAATGTGGCCGTTGATTTCAGCCAGACATTTAGCGGAATGACGGCGTGGCGCGGCTTGCTGCCCAAATTTGAAGGCAACGCCATTGAACTGGGCAGCTTTCCGGATTTGACGTTTGGCGGCGCGGTTAATGGTTTGAGCGACGATGAGGTGGAAGGCGCCTTGGGCCAGTTCCTCACCATGCTCCCGGTAGGCCGCGCGCCGGAACTGTCCTCCAGCAACACGGTGAACGTGACGTTCACCACTCTGGCGGGGCATTATTACGCGCTCGAAGTTTCCTCCAATCTCCTGAGTTGGCAGGTGGTGGACAATTTTACCGCCAGCAACGATGTGACCGTTGCGGTGGACCCGGCGATTGCTTCGCAGCGCTACTACCGCTTGCGCGATGACAGCGCGTTTCTGGCGTTTTCCGGACAGGTCTTTGACGAGAACACCGGCCTGCCAATCGCCGGCGCGCAGGTGCAGAGCCTTTATGATGGAACCTCCACGTTCACCGACTCCAGCGGCTATTTCTACCTGGTGACAACTCTCCTTGCAAACGATTATGGCGATTATTTGCAATTCAGCGCGCCCGGCTATTCCTCCTTTGACAATTTCTACTACGGCAACGGCCTGGTGTCAGGGTTGCAGGTCTATCTGTCCCCTCCGCCCCCGAATGACGACTTTGCCAGCCGGACGGTTTTAACCGGCTCCAACGTCTCCACCAATGGCGACAATTCAGACGCAACCCAGGAAAGCGGGGAACCTCCCGACAACACTTATGGCGGCTATGGCGGCAAGTCCGTTTGGTTTGCGTGGACCGCGCCGGGCACAGGCTCATATCTGATTTCCATTTCCGCCACCACTGTCTATTATCCTGTTCTGGCGATCTACACCGGAGACCAGCTCTCCGGCCTTTCCACGGTGGCCGACCTGCTTGGTAATAATTATTACGTGAGTTATCCGCTTAACGCGACCGCCGGACAAACCTACCAAATTGAAGTAGATGACTATTATGGGAACGGCGGTCCTTACACCTTAAGCATCGCGCCCTAAGCAACCAATTTCCCGCGTAATTCTCCCAGTTCATCACGCATTAAAATCCGACATTATGAAAACACCAATTCAGAAAAGCATCATCGCAGCGGCCCTTCTGTGGTTCGCGGCACTTGGCCTTCAACCTATGACAATGTTTGCCCAGCAGATTGTCACGAACCTCGTCATACCGGGCGCCGCCGGCCAGCCAAGCGTGAGTCCGAGTCTGAACAAAATTTACCTGTCCGCCAATAGTCAAATAATCGTGGTTGACGGCGACACCTTCAGCCAGACCAACGTCGGCTCCTGCTGGGACGTGGACGTGGACGTAACGAACAACAATTATTGGACGGTCGGCCTTTATTCCACTTATGCTTTCGTCTGGAGCAGCAGCAACTCCGCTATCAACGCTGTTTCTCTCAGTGACTGTCCGGGTGGCATCAGCATGGATGCTCCGCATCGGGTGGTTTGGGTGAGCGCGCAATGCGGCGGCGGCAATGACCCTGTTTGGGCGATTGAGGCCGATACTTTTGCAGTTATTGCCGGACCAATTGGCAGCGGAGGAACGCAGGGGAGCATGGTCGTCAACCCTGCAACCGACCGATGTTACATCAGCCCTTCCGTGGGCTCCGAACGAATCAATCCTGCCGCTGCCTATGCTGTAACTGCAAATGCCTTTGGAAGCGTGCTGGGGGCCAACGGATCGGCTGATCTTCTCTATGCCATCGCCAGTAATACCAATTTGCTTCAAATAATCAATGGAGCGCCAGACCCTGAAGTAGTACTTACGAATGTAACTTTACCTTGGCCTTATTCGTCTGGTTATGGATATGTTGGAGTAAACCCTGCCATCAATCGGCTTTACGTCGGCAATTTTAATACAAATCTGGTGGCAGTGCTTAACGCCACCAATGGCAATCTTGTTACGACAATTTCTCTCGGTTCAGGAATTACCGCCGTTTGGGCCATTGGCGCGGATACCAGCCGAAACCGAATTTATGTGAGTGCCAGCGGTGGCGGTACCAATTATCTTTGTGTCATTCAGGACAACACCGGCCAGACGTTCACCACCCCGACGATTTCAACCAATCCGGCCAGCGCAACTGTCTCAATCGGTAGCAGTGTCACCTTGAGCGTCAGCGCCGGCGGCGGCGATTTGAGCTATCAATGGGCGTTCGATGGAACGAATATCGTCGGAGCAACCAATACCACGTTAGTCGTTGCGAATTTCTCCCAGGCCAATGCCGGCAATTATACGGTCACGGTCAGCAATCCCGCTGGCAGCGTCACCAGCCAGGCGGCCACCTTGGCCGCGGGCGGCTTGCCTCCGTATGTTGTCACAAATATAGTTCTGCCCAATGGTGGCGGACTTCCGCGCGTAAATCCGAATCTGAACCGGATTTATTTGTCGGCGAACAGCGAAACTCTGGTAATTGACGGCGACACTTTAAGCCAGATCAACGTCGGCTCCTGCTGGGACGTGGACGTGGACGTAACGAACAACAATTATTGGACGGCCGGCCTTTATTCCACTTATGCTTTCGTCTGGAGCAGCAGCAACTCCGCTATCGACGCTGTTTCTCTCAGTGATTGTCCGGGTGGCATCAGTATGGATGCTCCGCATCGGGTGGTTTGGGTGAGCGCGCAATGCGGCGGCGGCAATGACCCTGTTTGGGTGATTGAGGCCGATACTTTTGCAGTTATTGCCGGACCAATTGGCACTGGAGCAAATGGTATAGGGCCAGTGGTGGTGAATCCTGCGACGGACCGGCTCTATATCAATGCCGCCAATGCGGGGTCCGAGCGTGTAAATCCGGCTGCCAGCTACGCGTTAACACGCAATGCCTTCGGCTTTGTCATGGGCGCCAATGC
>JASHPN010000195.1 GCA_030038175.1 Verrucomicrobiia bacterium | reverse complement strand
CTCAGGCTGCGGCTGAAGACAATACCGGCAAGGGAAATGATGGCTATTTCGCACGTTCCCCCGCCGATATCCACGATCATATTGCCCGCCGGCTCATGCACCGGCAGGCCCACGCCAATGGCCGAGGCCATCGGTTGTTCAATCAAATACACCTCCCGCGCTCCGGCGTGAGTGGCGGAATCTTTGACGGCCCGTTTTTCAACTTCGGTAATGCCCGAAGGCACCGCCACCACGACTCGCGGGGCGATTAATTTCCGGTGATGCACTTTTTGGATGAAATGCCGCAACATCGCCTCGGTAATTTCGAAGTCGGCGATCACGCCGTCTTTCATCGGGCGAATGGCGACAATATTGCCCGGGGTGCGGCCCAACATCCGTTTGGCTTCGTCACCCACCGCCAGCACATTCGTCGTGCCGGATTGAATAGCCACCACCGAAGGTTCGCGCAGGACGATTCCGCGGTCCCGCACATAGACAAGGGAATTAGCTGTCCCCAAGTCTATTCCAATATCGTTGGAAAACAGGCTTTTTAATTGCGCAAGCATGAATTTTGCCTAACAACGGTGAATTAAATCGTTTAAAGACCCAAACGTCAAGCGGTGAATCGTTGGGAAAAAATCCCAAATCCCAATCTCCAAAACCCGGAGAATATTCAATGGATCTCGTAAACCTCATGCTCACTCTCATTGTCGTTCCCGCGCGTACGAGCCCCGTTCAGGGGCGGTATATTTGTAGAAAATGACCCAAAAAAGGAAGAGCCCCATCAGGGGCGACATATTCTGATTCAACCTCACAAAAATGGGGAAGGGCCTGAGTCATGATTTTGCCCGTTTTTCAAAACTTGCCGGACGCCGGTCGTTTCAGTTAGACTATTTTTGTAGTATTGACGGCCGATTGGTTGCCAGCGTAGCTCAGGGGTAGAGCAGAGGACTCATAAGCCTTTGGTCGGGGGTTCAATTCCCTCCGCTGGCACCAGCCTTCGCCTGCCGCGAAGCGGCAGGCGAAGGCTGCCGCGCCGACTTGTCCCGTCGTAGCCTTGGCGAAGGCGGAAGCGCATAGCGCGTAGGCGGGCTGGTCCAGCGGCGAACGAGCGGGCTACGGCTCGGCGCGCCAGCCAAAAGGCAAATCGGATCCGCTTTGTCACCCGCTACGAAGAAAGCCCATCTACAATAAGCTCCCTTAATTTTGCCCCACTTTCACAAAAAAATATCAGGTCTTGAAAACCTGCGGGGAAACCTTAATATGTACAGTGTGGATGGAGCGGATGGATGCAGGGTAGTTTTTCGAAATTCATCGGGGCGTTAATGACACGCTCGTGCTATCGGCATCGTCGAGTCTCCAAAAGTCTTTGATGTCCAAAGGCTTCCAAATTGATGTTTGAATTATATGAGTTCAGCCCCGTTCAGCAACGTCGCCTACATGGAGTTGCTCTACAGCCAGTATCGGCGCGACCCGCAATCGGTATCGCCCGAATGGCAGCGTTATTTTGCCGAAAACCTTGATGAGAAGAAAAACGGCCACTCGCAACTGGCCCCTTCTTTTGCCCCGCGCAGCATTTTTAACCCGGCGGGCGCGGCGACCGGTACCCGGCCCGATCCCCGTGTCGCTGGGGTCCACGAGCGCCTGTATGAACTCATCCGCAATCACCGCGTCCGCGGCCACCGAATTGCCTTGATCGATCCGCTGGGCGCCTCGCGTCCCACCATGCCCGAACTGGAGCTGGACTACTATGGTTTCACCGAAGGCGAATTGGACCTGCTCGTCACTTCCTCCTCGCTGCCGTATGACACGCCGTTGACCATCCGGGAAATTTTCCAGCGCATGCGCAACACCTACTGCCGGTCCATTGGCGCGCAGTTCATGCACATCGGCAGCGCGGAAATCCGCCGATGGCTGCAGCATCGCATGGAAGTCTCCCAAAATCACATCGAACTTTCCCACGACGAACAAATCCGTATTCTGACCCGGCTGACCGACGCTATTATTTTTGAGGAATTTCTCCGCAAAAAATTTCTCGGCGCCAAGACCTTTTCCCTGGAAGGTTGTGAAACCCTTTTGCCTTTGCTCGACCTCGCCGTCGAAAAGGCCGTGAGCCAGGACGTGCGCGATATCGTCATCGCCATGGCGCATCGGGGACGCCTCAATGTGCTGGCGCACATTGTCGGCAAGGATTTCTCCCGGATTTTCCGCGAGTTCAGCGATCATGACCCCGAACAGATGATTGGACGCGGCGACGTGAAATATCACAAGGGGCATAGCGGTAATTGGACCACGGCGGACGGGCGGAACATGCATATTTCGTTGTGTTTCAATCCCAGCCACCTGGAATACGTCAATCCCGTCGCCCTGGGCCGCACGCGCGCCCGCCAGGACCGGCACGGAGACCTCGAACGCCGGCAGGTTTTCTGCCTGCTGATTCACGGCGACGCCGCGTTTGCCGGCGAAGGTATCGTCCAGGAAACACTCAATTTAAGCGAACTGGATGGGTACACTGTCGGTGGAACGCTCCATGTGGTTTTGAACAACCAGATCGGCTTTACAACCCCGCCCGGCGAATATCGTTCGACCGCGTATGCCACGGGCATAGCACGCATGATGCAATCGCCGATTTTTCAGGTGAACGGCGAAGATCCGGAAGCCGTCGCACAAGTGGTGCGCCTTTCCATGGATTTCCGTCATGAATTCAAGAAAGACGTCTTTATTGACATGTATGGCTACCGCCGTCTGGGCCA
>JASHPN010000194.1 GCA_030038175.1 Verrucomicrobiia bacterium | reverse complement strand
GGAGCGCGGCCAGATTGGCGTCAATGAAATCGGACCGCAGGAGCAAATCGCGGGGCGGATAACCGCAAAGAAAAAGTTCGGGCGCCAGCACAAATTCGGCCCCGCGCGAAACGGCTTCCTCATAGCCGGCCGCCAGCTTTTTCACATTCGCCGCGAAATCGCCGACCGTCGAATTCAATTGCAGAAGACCTGTCTTCATTTTCAAAGTGACGATATACGATTTGAAAGGCAACGTCAGTTGTGAAATCTCTTAAGAGATACCATTTCGGATGAAACTGCCTTCTGGCAAATTTCGCCGGTTTCGTGTATTCCCTCTTGCGCCGATGAACAAAAGTCAATTGCGCCGGTCTTACATGGAACTATTACTCGACGGGATCGTGCCGTTTTGGGCGCGGCACGGCGTGGACATTACGCACGGCGGGGTGCTTTCGTGCATGCAGGAGGACGGCACACCCATCAGCGGCGACAAATATATCTGGTCCCAGGCGCGCTGGGTTTGGACGTGCTCGGCGCTTTATAATCGCATCGAGAAACGTCCGGAATTTTTGCAATGGGCGCGATCCACGTGCGATTTTCTCCTGAACCACGGACGGGATGAGCAGGGACGATGGCTCTATCACACCACGCGCGAAGGAAAACCCGTGGAAGGCGCCATCAGCATTTATTCCGATTGTTTTGCCGTTTACGGATTCAGCGAATATTGCCGGGCCGCGCCGGACGCGAGGCTCCTCGGCGCGGCCCGCAGCACTTTTGCCGGCATCCAAAAACGCATCGAAGCGCCGGATTTTTCCGAAACCGCGCCTTACGCATTGCCGCCCAACCGGCGCAATCACGGCGTGCCGATGATTCTCACCGAAGTGGCCGGCGAATTTGCCCGCACGACCGCCGATGCCACGATCGCCGCCGCGGCGGGTGAGTATGCCGGGCGCGTGATGAATCATTTTGTGCGGCCGGCACGAAAATACCTCCTGGAATTTTTGGATCGCAATTACCAGGAAGTGCCGCCGCCCGAAGGGACCTTTGTCATGCCCGGACATGCCATCGAATCCATGTGGTTTGTCATGCACCGCGCCCTGGCCCGGAATGACCGCAAAACCATCAGCGACGCAGTCGAAGTGATGCGCTGGCATCTGGAAAAAGGCTGGGACCCCGAATATGGCGGACTATTTCTGGGAATGGACGCCGAAGGCAGGGAACCGTTAATGTCCAATTCTGAGACAAAAGTCTGGTGGCCGCATACCGAGGCGCTCTATGCGCTGCTGCTGGCGTCGGAGTTAACGGGGGAAAGCTGGTGCCAAAAGTGGTTCGACCGGGTCTACGAATGGAGTTTTCATCATTTTTCGATGCCTGAAGCCGGAGAATGGCGCCAGCGATTGGATCGCACGGGCACGCCGCTGACGAAGTTTGTGGCGCTCCCGGTAAAAGATCCGTTTCATTTGCCTCGCATGTTGATTCTTTCCCTTGAATTATTGCGCGCTGCAAAATGAACGGGCGTTACAAATTTGCCACGCTGCGATGGGCCATTGCGCTTCTCCTCCTGGGAGTGACCCTGATCAACTATATTGATCGCACGACCATGTCGGTCCTGATCAGGGAGATCCGTCAGGCCTTGAACTTAACCGACAACGATTATTCCCAAATCGTCAGCCTCTTCCTCGTGGCCTATGCAATTATGTATGCGTGCTCGGGCTGCGTGATCGACAAAGTGGGAACCAAACTGGGCATGGCGATTTTTGTTTGTCTGTGGTCCATTTCACAAATGCTGCACGCGCTGGCCGCCGGCAAATGGTCGTTCGGCGCCTGCCGCATTGGGCTGGGTCTGGCTGAGCCGGGCAGTTTTCCGGCCGCGGTCAAGGCGATTGGCGAATGGTTTCCTGCCAAACAGCGGGCGTTGGGTGTCGGTATCTTTAACGTCGGTTCCTCGCTCGGCGCGGCCGCCGCTCCGCCCATCGCGGCGTATTTCGGACTCCATTATGGCTGGCGCTCGGCGTTTGTATTCACCGGGGCGTTGGGAATCGTTTGGACGGCCGCGTGGCTGCTGATTTATCGGTCCCCACAACCCTCCGATCACTTAGGCGAACCGCCAACTCTTGGGTTGAATGCGCCCATGATGGTCGAACCGGCCGCCCCGAAAGCCGATTGGCGCGCCGTTCTCTTCAGCCGGCCGGGTTTGATGGTCGTGCTGCCCCGTTTTTTAACCGATGCCGTCATTTACTTCGTTATTTTCTGGTTGCCGGATTATCTGGAAAAAGAGCGAGGGTTCGACTTGAAGATGATCGGCGAATATAGCTGGATACCTTTCGTCTTTGGTGGCGCGCCGGGTTATCTCGTCGGTGGATTGATATCGGACTGGATGATGTCCGCCGGATGGAGTGTAGGTAAGTCGCGCAAAATGGCAATGACGATTGGCGCTGCGTTTCTGCCGGCGGCCATCCTCGCTCCGTTTGTGCCGTCCGCCGGCCTGGCCATTGCCGCGATGTCGGTGGTCGTCTTCGGTCATGCGATCTGGATTGCGAATTTGATGGCCTTGCCGGCGGATTTGTTTCCGTCGCGCGCAGTGGCCACGGCGGCGGGTTTTTCCGGCATGGGCGGCGCCATTGGCGGGGCGCTGGCCAATTTTTACACGGGATCAATTATCACCCATTTTTCCTACATGCCGATCTTCATTTGTGCCGGTCTTCTGCATCCCGCGGCAGTCATTCTCATTTGGCTGCTACTGCCGGAACGGTATTTCCGTTCAACAGAGCCGCCACCGCCCGCCGCGCCATAGCGCAGCGACGGCGGGTGAGGGAGCCGGGCCGGACAATGAACCGCCAAAATCCGCCCGTACGTTTTGGGATGCAGCCATTTTCGGGCCCGGAGCCACAGGCGGCCATCTTCAATCTTCTGCCATCCTTTTGGGTTCCGGCTCTGCGCCTCTGTGGGGATCTAAAGGCCGGGAACTCTCTCTTTTGAAATTCCAAAAGGATTGCAAAAATGATTTGCTGCTGGCCGATGTTGAAATCGCTGCGCAGAAAAAGGTTGCTGTCCACTCCTTTTCCAGAGGCGTGGCAGCGGATCATTGGCGTGTGCTGCCCTTTTTTCCGGCGTCTTTCGGACGAAGACCAACGCGAATTGGACGGGCACATTAGGATTTTTCTTGCCGAGAAGCATTTTGAAGGTTGCGCCGGATTAGTCATCGAAGCAGAACACAAAGTTTGCGTCGCTGCGCTTGCCTGCCTTCTGTTATTGCATCGAAAAACAGATTATTACCCCGAGCTGCGGACGATTCTCGTTTACCCAACCATGTTTGTGGTGCCGACGACCCGGCATCTGGGCGGTGGCATCATGCAGGAGCGCCACGAATCCCGGCTCGGCGAATCGTGGCAGGCCGGCGCCATTGTCCTGGCCTGGGACGCGGTCTGCGCCGACCTGGCCGCGCCTGACAGCGGGCGCAATGTCGTGCTCCATGAATTTGCCCATCAACTCGATTACGAAGACGGCGAGGCCGACGGCGCGCCGTTGCTGGGCCGCGGTGAATCGTTTGCCGGACGCCGCCGGCGTTATGCCGAATGGGCGCGCGTGATGCGGGCGGAATTTGACGAACTGAGAGCGCGGACCCAACGCGGTGAACCCGATGTTCTTCGAGAATACGGCGCTACAAGTCCGGCCGAGTTTTTTGCAGTGGCCACTGAATGTTTCTTCGGCAAACCGCGGGAACTGCGCCACGAACATCCGGCGATCTATGAACAGATGAGTTGGTACTACAAGCAGGACCCGGCCGTAATAGCAACAGAGCCGCGACCGTAAGGGAGCGGGCAGGACCATGAATTGATATTGTCGTTCGCCGTTTCAAGCCGCCGGCGAATAATTCTCCCTCTCCCGCCGCGCCGCGCCTTAGTACTGCTCCGAGCGGACGAAGGCGGGCGGGAGAGGGCCGGGGTGGGCAGAATCGTCCGAATAAAAACGCCTTCGCGTCTTTCCAGGCGCCCCGCACCCAATCCATTTAACCGTTCAACCGTTTTAGCCATTTAACATCTCCGCCATCCGGTTTTCGGACATGTCGCCGTTCTGTTGCCATTCCGACATTTTTGCAACGCGCTTATAACAATCGTCACGTGGACACACTGCCGGTCTGTGTGGTTTATGGACATTGTCTCGGAAAGCCAATCCGAAATAGCTGGGGGTAAACAAAAACATAAACCAAAACCAAGGCGGTTATGAAAAAAACAAAAAACATCAATTGGTCCAATCAAGCTTCGAAAACAATGCTGCTGGGCGCAGCGATGACGAGCGTTGCCCTGGCGGCCCAACTGGCCCGGGCGGACAACGGTCCCGATAATTACTTCGATCGAACAAAGGCCGGCGACGTCTTCGTGATCGCGCTGGAAAACCATAATCTGACCCAGCCCAATCCGTTATCCAGCCCGGAGCAAATCCAGGGCAATGCCGCGGCGCCGTACCTCAACAGCCTGATGACTCCAGGGAATCCCAATGCCGCGCAAGTTTCCTATGCCAAAGCGTATTATAACACCGGCGTAGGCGTGCATCCGTCCGAACCAAATTATGTGTGGGCGGAATCCGGCTCAGACTTTGGGTATCATTCCGATGACGATCCGAATACTGTCAACGGCAATACTTTTTATTACACGACCGAGGGTCTGATCAGCCAGGTCACCACGACCGGCGGAACCTTCGGATTTTGGCACCACACATTCACGCCGCACCTCGTGCAACAATTGAACGAAGCCGGCATTCCCTGGAAAGATTACCAGGAGGATATTCAATTAAGCCTCAGCCCCACCAACAGCGCCACAGGCGTCAATGGCCCGACGAATATCTACAACGGCAGCACCCAATACAGTTACGCCGTCAAACACAACCCGATGGCGCTCTTTGGCGATTCGGCCCTGGAAAATGTTTATCCCATCGCTCAGTTATTCTCGGACTTGAACGACAATACCGTTGGCCGATATAACTGGATCACCCCGGACCAATACAATGAAGCCCATAGTTCATTGAACGCCGGCTTTACCTACATGGGCACTCACTACACTGGCGACCAGGCCGCGATTGCCGAAGCGGACAACTTCCTTTCGATCGTTCTTCCCGAAATCATGGCTTCAAAGGCCTATAAGGACAACGGCGTGATTGTTCTTTGGTGGGATGAAACCGAAGGCGGCGATAACGGCAGCTATACCCTTCCGGAAATCATCATCTCGCCTTTGGCCAAGGGCAACGCCTATGCCAGCACCGTCTCGATGAGCCACTCCTCGGACCTCAAGACCTGGGAAGAACTCTTTGGCCTGCCGATGGTCAACAACCCGATTCCCTCGAACGAAACGAACTTCGACGGCAGCTTCAACAACGTCGCCACGGCCAATGACCTGAGCGATCTTTTTGTGCCGGACGCCATTCCAGCCGCTCCGAGCCTCTCAGTGAACCAGGGCAGTTTCATTCCGGATTCGTTCTCACACTCCGTTCGCCAGACCGTCCACATCACCAATACCGGCAGCACACCGGTGTTCACTCCGTTGTTCCTGGCTTTGGACAACTTAAGCAGCGATGCCACGCTCGTCAATTCGGACGGCACGACACAAGTACTCGCGCCGCTCAACAGTCCGTGTGTTCAGGTGCCGCTCCATACCTTTGGCGGGGATGTTCTTCAGCCTCATCAAACGGTTGATGTCACCCTCCAATTCCTCGATCCGAGCGCAGGCAGCATCACCTACACCCCGCGCCTGTTGAACGTCACGCCTGCGCCATAATTCAGCGAATTCGTTCGTGGTTTAAGTCACGGGGCCGGCCGAAAGGCCGGCCCCTCTTTGTTTTTGGGCGGGAAAGGTTGCCAAAAAAACTAGACGAGCCCCAAACGAAGCCTGTGTTTTTGAGGCGCCCGTCGGCCCCTTTCGTTTAGTCGGCCAGTCAAATTTCCCAATAAAGAGCCATTAGGTCACCGCCCCATTTAATCCGTTACACCTTTCAATCTGAAATTTTTAACCTTTAATTGAAATTTCGTTCACACTGGCCAGTCGAATGCGCTGGCGTCACAACTATCTATCAACAAACAACTTATTGTGATAAAAGGTGCCTATAAAGCCCTTCATTTACTCGTTCACACCTTATACCCGGAAGAAATGTGCATGGGTAGCCGAGAGGGTTGAGTGTCGAGTGAAATAAAGGCGCGGGGGCGAGGCTCAGGCCATGTGGAACCCTGACGCCCGGAGCCTGGCGCCTCGAACCTGCGGCCTGCCGCGGCCTGCTCGTTTCCCTGTTTCCAAACCCACGCACAAGAAATGTGTGCACCAGCATTCCGCCGGCCAAAGCAGTTCGGCGCGCCTTTCAGCCCGATACTTGACGCAACACAGAATACCCAACACGCCCCTGACCGACACCCCATTTAACCATTTAACTTTTTCAACGATTTAACTATCCAGAGCTAACTCACCGCCGCTTCGTTAATAATCAAATCTCCAATTACTCCGTCGAGAGTCGCCTGGAGGCCGACGGGCAGGGTCGCATTTTCGCGCACATGGCCGAACGGCAGGCCGCTGACAACCGGCACGCCCAGTGGCAGCAGCCGGTCTTTGAGGACGTCTTCGAGCGTCTGCTGATATTCCTTCGATTTTGCCGCGTCCGGGTCCACGCAGTTTTTGCAGGTGCCCACGGCCACGCCGGCGACCTGCTGCAACAGGCCGGCGTTCAACAATTGGGTCAGCCAGCCGTCAATGCGATACGGTTTTTCATCTACTTCTTCAAAGAAGAAGATGGCGTCTTTGAACGGCGGCTGGAATGGTGTGCCAATATTCGTGGCAAGGACCGAAAGGTTCCCTCCAATAAGCGGGCCGGTGGCCGTGCCCTTTTTCAAAATCGTGACGTTCTCGCGCGCGGCGCGGTCGCAAATGCCGCCGGGCGCGCAGGGTTCCATGACCGTTCGGAGAAGCGATTGCAGCGTCAATTTCGAGGGTCGCGCGCTGGTGATGCTGGTGTTGAGCGTCGGCCCATGAAATCCCACCATCCGTGAATGCGTCAAAAATGCGCAGTGCAACGAGGTGATATCGCTGAAGCCGACGAACACCTTCGCATGGCGCTTGATGAAATGATAATCCAGCATCCGGGACAACCGGGCGGAGCCGTAGCCGCCGCGCAGACAAATGATGCCTTTCACCGCCGGATCGCCAAACATCGTCATGAGATCGCTTGCGCGGGCCGCGTCGTCGCCCGCCAAAAAGCCGAGCCGCCGGCGGACGTTGGGCGCGAGTTTGGGTTTAAAACCGATTTTTTCCAGCGCCTCGGAGAACTTATCCGGGTCGTCGGGATCTTCCGCCGCGCTGGCGGGCGCGACAATTCCCACCGTGTCTCCAAAGCGCAGGCGTTCGGGTTTGATCAGATGAGCGTGGGTCGCGGGGGTCTTGCTCATTGCGAAAGCGGAAGGGTTGCTCAAAATCAATGGCGCGGCAAGCCCGACGCGCTTGAGAAAATCGCGCCGGCCAAATTTTTGATTTTTCATAGATGCGCTTATCGGGAACGCCGGCGTTCGCGGACGCGCTTTAAGGCGTCCCCGTCGAAAACCAGCGGGGTTTCGAGATTGTTCAAATGCCGATCGAGATCGCCGAACGTCTTAATGGGACGCGGAACAAAACGGAGGATGACGGACGAAAGGCTTTCCTTTTCATCCCGCTTGTTGGCCTTCAGGACCTGATATGCTTCTTCGCTTAATGTGACCGGCCTGTTCATGCATTCTATTATATTTGGAAGTCACGGTTGAGCGCATCTCAATTTTCAAGACGGAAAACGCCTTTGCGAGCGCGGCTGTGTCCCGCACGGGCACACCGCATCAACCTAAGGGTTAACGGGAGGCCCGGTGCTGCCTTGTTTTTTTTCTGTCGGCGATAGTTCAAAAGCGGAAAAGATGTTGGAACAAAAGCGGAATGATTAGAGGCTGTGGTGGGCAAGAACATCTGGCCAGACGGGATTTTTGGGATAGGGAGGGTGGGGCACAACCCAAAAGCATTGGTTTGGATGGTGGATGAGGGTGACGGTTTTGCGCCGTGTGTGTGTGATTGGCCAGGTGCGACCAAGGAAATCGAGGGTATTGTCAGAGTTTAAGCGGCGTTGGATGTGGAGTGCCAGATGAAGATCGAGCAATGAGGTTGGCGGCAGGGGGAGAATGCGGGAGCGTTTGTCGGCGTGGGCCTTTTCCCATGCTTGGTTGGGGGTGAGTTTGGTGGTGCGGCAGCGGGTTTTGTTGTTGTGCCAATCGATTTGGGTTTGGAGGAAGTGGTTGGCGGGCGAATAGTCAGCGATCTTTTCATAGGCCAGAAGGGTAACCAGGCGTTTTTGAAAGATTTGGAAACGGCGCTCAATTTTGCCTTTGGCTTGGGCGTCTGGAGCGACGCGGTGGTGGACGCCCATGGCGGTGAAGGCCCGTTGGAATTGAGAATGGGTGTCGAGCCTGTCAGCGGGAGTACGGTGGCCGAAAAGGGATAAACCGTCAGTATAGAGGCAAGCGGGCAGGCCGTATTTCTCCAAGAGAGCGCGCAGATGGACGAAGTGGCTCCAGGTGGTATCACTGGGGACAAAGGTGCCCCCGAGGATTTTTCGGGAATGGTCATCCAGGGTTAGAATGAGGGTGGGATAATGCTCGGCGGGCCACCACTGGTGCGGGGAAGAGTCATGCTGCCGGAGTTCGCCAATGGCGGCGCATTGCCAGCGGCGACGAGGTTTGGGGCCGCGTTTGAGCGCAGGCAACAACTTTGGGAACTGTTGCCGGACATAGGCGGCCACGGCGGCGCGGGAACGTTTGAAACCGAACCGGCGTTCCAGTTCGTCAGCCAGCAAGGCGAAGTTCAAGGGCTGACTGTGCGGCAGTATCTCGGCAAGAAACTGGCGGGCCTGATCGGGCCAGTCGGGGCGATGATCTCCGCCAGAAGTGCCGGGACGAAAGCCTTCCTTGTCGAGCAGCCATTGATGGCGCAGTTCATAGAGGCGCGTCTGCCGAATCATCAGTCGTTCAGCCGCAGTGGTTGCATCCATCAACCCGGCGTTGAAGGCCGAAAGGATTTCCTGAACAAATAACGGAGGGGTGCGGCCGGCTAATTGAGCTTTTTCATGGCCGCAGAATAGTATTTGGGGGCGCTGCCCCCAAGCCCCCCGAAGTTTAACGCCGGAAGCAGGAATTGAATGAGTTCCTTGCTCGCAAGAAAAAGCCCAAGGTTCAGTGGAACCTCGGGCCGGGACAAGGAACTCAATTCCTGGTTCGGGGCTGCTCCGGTTGCGCTTCCGCAGAGCCGTATCCTTCCTCGAACAAACACATCCTCAAGCCAGAACCATTCCAATTACAAGGCATAAAGCCAAAAACCAAAAAAATTCCGCTTTTGATCTAACAATTATTCCGCTTTTGATCTAACCCCAACA
>JASHPN010000193.1 GCA_030038175.1 Verrucomicrobiia bacterium | reverse complement strand
CGGATCAATCATCCATCCTCGTTGGTTGCGGCGCCCGCACCCTCGACAATTGGCCGAGTTCTCCATAGGCTGATTCAACAACAACCCTGTGAAAACTCTGTCCATGACCAAACCCATCTCCATTCTGCTTTCCCTCCTCGCCCTGGCGCGGACCACGGCGGCTGAGCCGGTCTTGACCATTGAAGCCGGCAAACCGGCCGCGCATGTCAGCCCCATCCTCTACGGCCTGATGACCGAAGAGATCAATCATAGCTATGACGGCGGACTCTATGCGGAGTTGATCCAAAATCGCGCATTCCTGGACAATTCACACCGGCCGGTTCATTGGGCCGTTGTTGAAAACGCCGGCGCCGCTTCCATATCGCTGGATACCAATCAGCCGCTCAACGAAAAGCTGCCCGTTAGTCTGCGAATGGACGCGAGCGCCGCTTCACCGACGAATCCGGCCGCCCTCGCCAATGATGGATATTGGGGAATCCCGGTTTTTCCATCCACGCGCTATCATGCGTCATTTTATGCGCGGGCCAATGCGTCCGGCCCAATTATTGTGACCCTCGCCGGCAACGATGGAACCACAGTCTATGCGCAGGCAAAGGTCAAACACATTGCCGCCGGCTGGAACCATTACGAATTATCACTCAAAACGCGCGCCGGTTTCAAGCCAACCGATAAAGCGAAGTTTGTTTTGGCCGTCGAACATCCCGGCACTGTCTGGTTTAGCCTCGTTTCCCTGTTTCCGCCCACCTGGAAAAACCAGCCGAACGGCTTCCGCAAAGATCTCATGCAAATGCTCGTGGACCTGCACCCCAAATTCCTTCGTTTCCCCGGCGGGAATTATGTGGAGGGCGATACGATTGCGACGCGCTTCAATTGGAAAGAAACCATTGGCCCAATCAGCCAACGGCACGGTCACCGCGGCCCCTGGGGATATCGTTCCACGGACGGAATGGGACTGCCGGATTTTCTGCGCTGGTGCCAGGACATGGGCGCCGAACCGGTGCTTGCGGTGTATGCCGGCTATTCGCTCCGGGGTGACCATGTAAAGCCCGGCGCGGACCTTGAACCATTCGTCCAGGACGCGCTCGATGAAATCGAATATGTTACCGGCCCGGCGACCACGAAATGGGGGGCGCAACGCGCCGCCGATGGGCACCCAAAACCGTATCCGTTGCATTACGTGGAAATTGGAAATGAGGATTGGTTTGATAAATCTTATTCTTACGACGCCCGGTTCGCGCAGTTTTACAACGCCATAAAATCCAAATACCCGGATATCCAATGCATATCCACGGTCGGCAATGAACAACCGTCTGAAAGACGCGTTCACAGCCGGCAGCCTGACCTGCTTGACGAGCACTACTACCGCAACGCCCAGACGTTCCTCGATGACTCCGCGCATTTCGATAATTACGACCGGCACGGCCCGCAAATTTTTGTCGGTGAATGGGCGGCTTATGAAACTCCCTATGTTCCGTGGGACAGCCGCTCGGCGAAAAAGCCGCCCACGCCCAACATGACCTCCGCGCTTGCGGATGCCGCCTGGATGACCGCGATGGAGCGCAATTCGGACGTCGTCCGGATGCAATGCTACGCGCCCTTGCTGGTGAATGTGAATCCCGGCGCCCGCCAATGGCGGCCCAATCTGATCGGTTATAATGGGCTGCGTTGTTTTGGTTCCCCGAGTTATTACGCCATCCGCATGTTCAGCGGGAACCTCGGGAACGAAATCCTCAAGGCCACGCTGGACGATTCCATGCTGCATTATTCAGTAACCCGAAACAACAGGACGGGTGAAATCTTCATTAAGCTCGTAAATCCCCAGTCATCGTCCCAATCCCTCGGTTTAGAAATTAAAGGCGTGCGCCTGAAAAGTACCGGCACAGCCATTACCCTGGCTGCGCCGGCGGACGCGAGCAATTCGATTGATGACCCCACAAACGTTGTGCCGGTCCGGTCAAAAGTAACGAACGTCACGCCCGTTTTCCACTACACGCTGCCGGCCAATTCCATCACTGTTCTTCAATTCTTCATCTTGCGGTAACGCCGAATCAAATTGTTCGTCGAGCTGTCGTGTTTCAATTTTGGCGGCGTTTGGCTCTCGACTTCAGGAATGATGCGTTGAGCAAGGGCTTTGCCGAGCTCGACGCCCCACTGGTCAAAGGGGTTGATGTTCCAAATAACCCCCTGCGTAAAGACGCTGTGTTCGTAAAGCGCCACCAGGGCGCCCAAAACTTCCGGCGTAAGCCGCTCCGCGAGAATCGTATTTGACGGGCGATTCCCCTGAAAGACGCGATGTGGCACGAGCCACGCCGGCGTGCCCTCGGCTTTCACCTGGTCGGCTGTTTTCCCAAAGGCAAGCGCCTCTGCCTGGGCAAATACATTCGCAGCCAGCATGTCATGGTGCCGGCCCAGCGGCATCAAGGCCTGGCCGAAGGCGATGAAGTCGCACGGAATCAGCCGTGTGCCCTGGTGGATCAATTGATAAAACGAATGCTGGCCGTTGGTGCCTGGTTCGCCCCAGAAAATCGGCCCCGTATCGTAGCTGACCTCTTTGCCGTCGAGCGTTACGTATTTGCCGTTGCTTTCCATCGTCAACTGCTGGAGATAAGCGGGAAACCGTTTCAAATACTGCTCATAGGGCAGCACGGCGATAGTCTGTGCGCCAAAAAAGTCGTTATACCAGAGAGCCAGCAAACCCATGAGCACGGGCAGATTTTTCTCGAACGGCGCCGTCCGAAAGTGCTCGTCCATCCGGTGAAAACCCTTGAGCATCGCTTTGAAGTTGTCCGGGCCGATGGCCAGCATGGTCGAAAGCCCGATCGCCGAATCCATGGAATAACGGCCCCCGACCCAATCCCAAAAACCGAACATGTTGGCCGTATCAATGCCAAAGGCGGAAACCTTTTCGGCGTTGGTTGAAACCGCCACGAAATGCCTGGCCACGGCCCTGGCGTCGCCGCCCAGTCCGGCCAGCAGCCAGTCCCGCGCGCTTTGCGCGTTGGTCATGGTTTCGAGTGTCGTGAACGTTTTGGACGAAACAATGAACAATGTTTCCGCGGGATCCAGGTCGTGCGTCGCTTCCAGGAAATCAATCCCGTCCACATTCGAAACAAAATGAAACGTCAGCCTGCGCTCACTGTAGTAGCGCAACGCCTCATAGGCCATGACCGGGCCAAGGTCGGAACCGCCTATGCCAATATTGATAACGTTGCGAATGGGCTTGCCGCTGTGCCCCTTCCACTCGCCGCTTCGCACCCGGTTCGAAAAATCCGCCATCCGGTCCAAAACGGCGTGGACTTCGGGCACGACGTTGTGTCCATCCACAAAAATCTTCGCGTCCCGGGGCGCGCGCAATGCCACGTGCAACACGGCGCGATTTTCCGTCACATTAATTTTTTCGCCGGTGAACATCGCCTCCATTCGGTCGCGCAGCCCGGGTTCCCCGGCCAATTGCAGGAGAAGCTTCAACGTTTTGTCGGTGACGCGATTTTTCGAATAATCGAGAAACAGGCCCGCGCCTTCAGCGGTGAACCGCTCGCCCCTTTTGGGATCATCGGCAAACAGGCTGCGCAGATGAAGCTTGCGGATTTGTTTGGAATGCGCCGCCAGCGCTTTCCAGGCCGGACGCAGGTTGGCTGATTTGACAATGGTTTTCATATTTTTCATTTGATTTTCCTCGCAAAGCGGGAGGAGCAGGCTTCACACAATGACCTCAACCTCCACGGACTGTTACTATTTGACCGCCAACGGCAATTGTCAAGGCCGACGGTGTGCCACCGCGATTTTAACGCTCTTGCCGCGCCGCATTGGAGAGATTGGTGGCTGACGCGCCCAATTCGCTGAAATAAAGGTCCACCTTGGGGGTGGAATAATCGTCCTGGTAATGGATTTCGCCGTCGTAGATTTCCAATTCGTTCAACTTGAAAGGAACCATGAGCCAAAATTTTCATCCGCCTTTTCAGACGATCAGCCGATAATGCTCCCTCTCCCAGCGGGAGAGGGCCGGCGTGAAGGAGAGTCACTCGGCCTACGCCGTCCGGTTTATAGAAATCCCACCCGTTATTGCGCCCGCTGTTAACGCACATCCAGCATTGCAACCCTCAAAGTCCCTCTCTAATTTAGGCCCCGTCAAAACATGGCTATAGCCGCAAAGCCCTTGCTGCATTCGCGACCGCCCCTGGAAAGGATGTTGCGCATTCACCAGGCGCTGCAATCCGGCAAATTCCCCAATGCCACCTCGCTGGGGCGCGAAATCGAAGTCGCCGCCAAAACCATCCATCGTGATCTCGAGTTCATGCGCGACCGTATGAATTTGCCGATCCAGTTCAACGTCTCCCGGAACGGCTATTTTTATGACGGCGAAGTCAGCGGCTTTCCCACGATGCAAATCACTGAGGGTGAACTGTTCGCCCTGGTGGTCGCCGAAAAGGCCCTGCAGCAATATCGCGGCACCAGCTTTGAAAAGCCGCTGCTCTCCGCGCTTCGAAAGATGGAACAGTCCCTCCCGGACACCATCTCCCTCAACCTCGCCGACGTCGGCCAGACGATTTCCTTTCGCACCAGCATTGAGCCGATCCTGGATTTGAGGATCCTGGATGAACTGGCCAGGGCCGTGGCGCAACGGCAGCAATTGGCTATGGATTATCGCAAGCCCGGCGCCGAAAAATCGGAGTCCCGAACGGTTGATCCCTGCCACCTGGCCAATATCAATGGCGAATGGTTTCTCTTCGCCTTCGACCATGCCCGCAACGATATCCGCAAATTTGTCCCGGCGCGCATCCGGGGAATGAAACCAACCGGAAAAACTTTTGAGCGTTCGCCGAAATTTTCGCTCGAAAAAGAATTACGGAACAGTTTTGGCGTTCATTCCGGAAAAGGCGCATTCGACGTCACCATTCGCTTCAACGCCCGCGCGGCGGATTATATCCGGGAAAAACGATGGCACGAATCCCAAATACTGCGCGAATTGAAAAACGGCGGCGTGGAACTGAACATGAAGCTGTCCAGCCTGGTTGAAATCGAGCGCTGGGTCCTAAGCTGGGGCGGCGACGCCAAAGTGATCAAACCGCGGGAATTGGTTGAAGCCGTCAAACAATCCGCCAAACGAATTCTTCAGGGGACTTGAAACGACGGCCAGCTTCATCCGCCCGATAGGCCCGCTGTGTCAGATCAATTTGACCAACCGAATGTAACCGGTTGCTGCCACTTGTAACCGGTATGTAACCGTTTTGTAACCGGTTACATCGTTGATTTTCAACCATGTAACCGATGTAACCAGTTTTAAAACCTCTCCCTCGAATATACCTATTGTATCCATCACGCGCCTTTCCACGCATTGAGTCCTCTTCAGCAACCGTAAAAAACTTTCTCACGCCAAGGCCGCCAAAACCGCAAAGAACAGAAATAAAATACTTTGCGCCCTTTGCGTTCCTTTGCGTGAGGCATTAGGAGAAGTTTACTTATAACTCAAAAAACACGCGAAGTTTGTGCAGAAATCCATCCGTGTATTGCCTTTGCTTTTGAATAAAGTCGGTTTTGGGAGTATCGGCAAAAATACCTTCGTTTTCCATCCGGCGTTTGGCCAGCAATTCGCCAAGCTGGGTCACCAGTTGTGGATTTTCCTTGAGGCTTTTGCCCAAAATCTCCTTCCCAATTTCCACAACTTCGCAATCGGTGGAAGCCGTCACCGTAGCGCTGCGATTTTCTCCGGTAAGCAGAGACATTTCCCCAAAGCAATCACCCGAGCCCAGGCCCGCCACCCGGGCCTGCACGCCGTCGCGTTTGACCAGCACGTCCGCTTTGCCTTCCACCAGGATGAACATCGAATCACCGTTGTCACCCTGCTCGATCAGCTTCTCGCCGCGCCCAAAATGAACCGCCTTCCCGCGGGGCAACAACGAGTCCAATTGCGGATCGGTGAAGGATTTGAACAGCGGCTGCTGCCGAAGCATCAGTCGCGCCCGGTTTTGCACCTCCTGCTGCTTGTCCTTGGACGGACGCTCAATCTGCACCGTGCGAATCGGGAACGGAATCTTGATGCCGTGCCGGCGCAGGCTGTACCAGACATTGGTGCGAATGGAATCGCAAACTTCATAATAGGTGGAATGGTCTTCCAGCCAAAATTTGATTTCGTATTCGATGCTCGAATCGCCGAAATTTTTCAAATAGACCCTCGGCTTCGGTTCCGGGGCGATGCCGCGGGCATTGGAGGTGGCGTGCAATAGCACGTCTTTCACCCGCGTCGGCGGCGCATAATAGTCAATCCCAATGGAAAGGCGCATGGCATGCACGCGGTCGGGCCGGTTCAGATTGATGATGTTCTGGGCCGCCATCTGGCGATGGGGAATTTCAATCACGATGTCATCCATCGTTCGCAGCCGCGTGGATCGCCAGTTGATTTCGATCACCTCCGCATAAGTGGTATCAATCCGCAGCCACTCGCCCGAGTGATACGGCTTGCCCAGTTGCAGCGTCAGTCCCGAGATGATATTGCCGACCGAATCCTGCATGGCAAAACCCAGAATCACCACCAGAATCCCGGGCGCAATCAGCAGGCTGTTGATGGTATATTTATAACCAAACTTCAGGACCAAAAAAACCGCGATCAGCAGGATCACCAGGCGCGCTACTTCCACGAGGAACTTCGGGACTTCAATATTATGCCGTTGTTTGAAGTAAAGGTCCCAAATATACCGGTCCACCAGGGCTATGAGAAATAGAGCGCCCAAAATGACCGTCGCCCAATAGGCATGAATGAGCCAAAACCAGGTTAGCCGAAATGCCTGTCCGGACAAAAACACCGCGATTCCCAGCGCAAACGGATGATACAGCCAGCCGAGTTGCACACCGTGTTTTCTTTTGAGGTATCGTCCCAGGACCAGCATCAGAAAGAAAAGTCCGGGCACCGACAAAGCGAAAAACACCACCTGCAACGGCAGGGGCATTGCGTGCACGGTTGTAGGCAAATTTGACGGCAAATCGTTCACGGTTAAGCGTAAGCATAGCAATTTATTGCCCGGACAGCAACAATTGTAGCGCCATTTCGGGTAGGGACGGCGCGTTGCGCCGTCCGCACCGCGCAGAGCGGCGCAAACGTTCTGCCATTGATACGCAAGACTTCCGGCAATCATGCGGCGGCTGGTCTCCGACGCAGCCCCGCTGCGCCGGAGCGCGACTGTGTCTCCCGATTTATCGGGAGACCAGTCGCAGCACGTCCGCAAGCATTGAACCGTGCCGCATTCGTAAGGCTTCCGCCTGGCAACGTGCTGCGGTTGGTGCTGTCGCACCCGGCCGCGCGCCGAATTCATCAAGCGTATATTCTGGATTTTTCTCGCTTGATGTGGGATGATAATTCATAAGATTTTCCCGGAGAATCAGTTGGATTGTGCATCGGAAAATACGGCATCGCGGCGTCTGCGCTCAGGAGCAATTCTGATTGCAGTATTGGCCACCCTTCTCGCTACTGACAGTTCCGTCCGCGCTTCCACGACGAATTTAAGCTGGATTGCCGCTTCACCGGCGGATTACTCCGTTGCGGCGGATTGGGACAAGGGCTTTGTTCCCGGCGGCGCCACCCCAGGGTTCAATGACGCGGCGCTCCTGACCAACGGCGTCGCTTGCAATTATTACAGCAACTCCAGCGCTATATTGGATAATGATTGGGTCGGCCAAATGTCGTTGGGGCCCTGGAACAACAGCGCCGGCACATTTGTCCTGAATGGCGGCACGCTCTTAATCAGCAATACCCCGAACGATTATGCCGTCACCATTGGCGGCCGCGATGGCAGCGGTGGCGCCGGCGGCGCCGCTTTGTCACCGAGTTCCGGCGCCAACAGCATCGGCAACTTTACCATGAACGGCGGCTCCATGACCGTTTCAAGATTCGGCAGCGGTTATTATCATCAGGACTCATTTATCCTGGGCCTGGGCACAAATGCGACCGGCACGTTCACTCTCACGGGCGGCACGGCCAATTTTCTGTGCGGGATTGAGCTGGGAATTTATGGCGCCGGCATCATCACCGTGAATGGCGGCGCCATCGTGGACAACGGCTGGTTTGGCGTTGGCCGCGGCAACGGCGTGCCCTACGGCTCGGGCGTCTTCAATTTAAATGGCGGCGCCGTTTATATCCTGCCCAACTTCAGCGGCGGCACCGTGGGCGGGACCGGCGGCCTGTACCTCAACCAGGGCGCCACCAATGCCACGGTGAATATCTGCGGCGGGGCCCTTTATGTCGTGGATATCGGCTTTGCCGGTTCGAGCTATTCGCCTCCTCCGCAAGACACGCTCAACATCAGCGGCGGCGAACTCTACATTGGATTTGAAGGCATCTACACGACCAGCAGTTCCCAGATCAACGCCGTCAACATCTCCGGCGGCACATTTCATACGGTGGACATGCTCGGTCTCGGTGACGGCGGCGTTGCCGGTTCCACCAATGCAGATATTCTATCTGATGGAACGAACTGGGCCTGGGCGCCCACGCCCTCAGTCAATCTGACCAACAGTTCGTTTTCGGTCAATGGTGTCAGCGGCCCCGGCTACGTGACCTTCGCGCCGGAAAGTGGACGGGGCATTACTTTGAACAATGTTTGGAGCGGATGCGGCGGTCTGGCAATGAATGGTCCGGGCTTCCTGTTTATCACTTCAAGCAACACCTACACCGGCAATACCACAGTCAGCCAGGGATCTTTGGTTCTGTCCGGATCAGGTTCCATCGCCAACAGTTCAAATATTATCGTTTCCGCCGGAGCGGCGTTTTACGGGCCGGCATCGGGCCCGGCATATACGCTTGGACCGAGCCAGACGCTCAGCAACAACGGTTTAACTCCCACACTGGGCGGATACATTAATTCCGGTCCGGGAATGATTGCCCTGACCTGGGCCCCCG
>JASHPN010000192.1 GCA_030038175.1 Verrucomicrobiia bacterium | reverse complement strand
GCCCACCGAAGATGCCACCCCTGACGGGGTTTGGGATTTTCATACTTTTTTTCTACAAATATGTCGCGCCTACGGCGCTTAAGCCTGGGCGCCGCCTTCCCACCGATGCGTTTGAAAGCCCCGTTAGGGGCGGCGTATTTGTAGAAAACGAAGCCGAAAAGAAAAGAGCCCCGTCAGGGGCGACATATTCTGACTTTTTCTGTTTACAACAATTGCGATGCGTCCTTGCAATTCTATTCTTTCCCCTCTTGATGGTAGCGGTTTCAGCCCTGCCCGCCGGCGCCCAGACGCCGGCATTTGCCGTCCAACATCATCGGTTGGTCCTGGCCAACGGGTTTGTTTATCTGGAATTTAATGAGCAACGCCCTTCCATTGATGTTTTAAAGGCGGATTATTATGGCCGGGGCCATTACGGAGATAATTTGATCGCCGACCCGGGAATCGTGCTGCAAATCGTGGCCCCGGACGGCACTACCCATCGCGCATCCGATGTCCATTCGCATATTAGCTATAAAGTTCTGCAACAGGATGATTCGGGCTTGTCGGTTCAAATCATGGGAATCCAGGACAAACGATTTCGGCCCACGGTGACCGGCGACTGGACGCTGACCCTGCTGCCGGACAGCCGGAAATTCACATTGACGTCGCGCACAACGATTGAGCGTGCCCGCCCCCTGAAGGCGATCGGTATCGGCGCATCTTTTGATCAATGGTTTATGAACGGCCTGTTCCAGCGCGGGGTGGAGCAATATGTCAGTTGCGGCGACCAATCGTTTTTCACGCCGAATCCCCTGCACGCCTTTTACACCATGGACAACCAAAATGGCTCCGTGACCGTGCTGCCGAATAGCGTCCCCGGGACAGTCAGTTGGGAAATGCGCTCATATCCGGGCAGCCATCGCGTGGGGCTGCAAATGATTTTGGCGGGCAACGACCCGGCCATCGAACAATGGCGCAAAGCGGATTGGCAATCCGTCGCGAACCAGGTTCCGGCGAAGGGCACGACGCTGGAAGCGTCGTTGGACATCTATCCGAATGATTTCGCTTTTCCCGTTTATGCCGTTCCGGCCGATGACCCGATGTTTTTTCCAGACCGGCGGACGGTCGAAGTGGCCACGTACGGCAGCTCTGCGGGTGTGCTGGGAAGTTTCGAGCACGACGGCAGCGCCTATCCTACCTTGCAGACTCCCAAACGGCCCTATGGCAACCTGTTTACGTTTTTTGATCCGGATTCCTGGGCCACCGTCAATACGCTGGCATTTTCCGGAGATCCCTATTTGCAGGACCAGGCGCGGCGAATTGTCGAACTGGCCGGCGCAAATATCAGGCAGGGCCAGGTCCCTCATCATTTTATTGCCGGCACACCCACTTACATTGCCATCTCCAAAGCCACGCAGACCGGTCCGAATATCTTCTGGGTGTTGGCCGCCATTGATTACGCGTCGGCGACCGGCGATGAAGCCTGGTTGCAGAACCATTATCCGCAACTCAAAGCGGCGACCGACTGGGTGCTCGATTGCTATGATCCCAATCATAAGCTGGTGAAAGTGGGCGGCCCGCTCTTTATTGATGTTTTTATCCGGCAGGGCTACACGCTGGACAGCAACGCCATGCTGCTGCATCTCCTGCCGCTGATGGCGTCGGTTGCTGAATATTGCGGCGATGCCGACAGCGCAAAACGTTATGCCGCATTGGCGGATGCCATCAAACAGGGATTAAACGACGGCCTGTGGAACGGGCACGACCATTACATTACCCAGCGCAATACCGATTGGTCGCCACGCGACATGGTGGATTACGACGGCAATTACGCCGCCATCGCCTTTGGGGCGGCCACGAATCGGGAACAAATTGCGGCCATGTATCACCGGCTCGATGGGGGGGCGCATACGCATCCGGGAAATCGCGGCACATGGGTCTCGGAAAATTATTATGGACCCAAAGATTGTTTCGGCGGCAACACCGGAGATTCGGCGACGGCGATGGCGCGCATTTGGTGGCTGGACCTTTACTCGCGGTATGTGACCGGGGACGAGACGAATTTTTTCCGTTATTACACCCCGATTCAATCGGATTTGCTGAGCCATACGTGGCTGACCGAACGCTACAATGCGGACGGCGAATCCATCCGCGCTCCGTATTATCATGAGTACCCGGAGATCACGGCGATGATCCTGCGCGAAATGATTTACGGCATAGACGTCAAAGTGGATCGCATCCGAATCAAGCCTTTTGGCCTGGACAGCTATCGTTACCTCGTGGGCGACATGGATGTTTCCTACAGTCAAACCATGGTCAGCATCCACATTCCCGGTCACAATCAGCGGACTTACGAAATTTACGGTTTGCTGCCCTCCACCCATTATTCCGTCTCCACCGGCCAAAAAATACTGACGGATCAAGAGGGCACTGCCATGTTTAAGGCGCCGGCGGGTATTACTATCACCCTGCAGGACCTTGATTGAAGTTTTATCCGGCGCGGCTGCTGACTGAAAAACCCTGTAAGGGTGAAATATATTAGCCCAGGGCAGAGCGCGAGTCTGCGAGCGCGGCGCCCTGGGTAACGAATGCTAAAATTCTGCCGCTGACTGCGGAGCCGCGCGATAGCGCGAATTTGATATGCGGCTCGGTCTTTCCAATTCTTCCCATGCATGTTTTCCGGAAATATCAATATCTGTGCCTCTTTGGCTACACGAACGAAGTTCTTTCCCATTGACAAACCCCGAACGGCCAGACGACGTTCTGACAAATGGAACTGCACGATTTACGTCATTTACAGGCGGTGGAAGGCTGGCTGGGACTCGACGATATCGAATCGGCCACCGAGGAGCTGGCGGCGATCTCGCCGGAAGTCCGGAAACATCCGGCGGTGCTGACCGCGCAATGCCAAATATACGTGCACGCCGGGCAATGGGAGCCGGCGGTAGAACTGGCCCGGCGATTAACGGGGCTGCTGCCGGAAGAACCGGCGGCGTGGATCTGGCTGGCGTACGCGACCCGGCGCAAAAACGGCGGGGGCATCCGGCAGGCGAAGGACATTTTGCTGGAAGCGCAGCCAAAATTTCCGCGTGAATATCTCCTCCCATTCAATCTATCCTGCTATTGCTCGCAGCTCCGGGAATTTGAAGAGGCCGAACGATGGCTGCGCAAAGCCGACGCCATTAGCAAAAAAACCGTTCGCAAACTCGCCGCCGAGGACTCCGATTTGAAGCCGCTCTGGAAACATTTGGGCGGGACGATTTGGGAGTGACCCCTAATTATTTCGTTTGGGTCTGCATCAACTGGGCAACCATGCTTTTAAGTTCGGCCACGCTTTGTTGAAGTTGCTGAATTTGAGCGTCTTTTTCCTTTCCCTGCTCTTCCAGCTTCTGGTTCAGTTCTTCAATTTGGCTTTCTGCTTTCTGCTTTCCGCTTTCGACCTTTTCGTTGAGCCCCTGGATCGCTGCCAAAGCCACGCCGCCTTCATCGAGAACGCCGATGTGTTTGTCATCGCCGCCATTCAGACCGAACGCCTGATGAAAATCCTGCGCCATGGGACCGAGATGACGGGAATTTTCGTCCGCTTTAAAATTCCATTGGGATATCGGGAGCGCGACAACTTTATCCAGGATGTCGCCCGTTTTGATGGGCGCAAAATGGTCCTTGAGATGCCGATCGCTACTTCCGTTGATGATGCCGTTGACGAACGTTCCGTCGACGGTATAGGCGGTGATGGTGTTGGAGACATAGGCATTAACAAAATCAGCCATGCCGCCACTGATACCGCCGAGAGATACTATGCTCATTGAGTCGTAAATTGAACCGCTCACCGTCAGGGCATACCCATTGGTGGGGGGGCCATTGATGCCGACGCCGCCCTGCGCCCCGATAATAAACTGACGCTCGCCGGTGGAATACGCCGGCCCGTGCGTGCCGGGGTTGTACTGAAATCCAAACCCGTCCGACCAGACGAAGCAGTCATCATTGGTGCATTGGGCCAAATACCCGGCGGCATAACTGTACTGGCCGGTCACCAGGTTGCCATATCCGCCTCCGATCATTCCGCCATACTTGTTGCCCCCAACTATGTTTTGGGTCCCGCCCGAAACGACGGCGCCGAGAGCCTGATTGCTAATGACATTTTCCTCGCCGCCGGCGATGACATCATCTTCCCCATAGATTTGGTTGTCTTGTCCGCCACTGATGATGGACCAATCAGCGTTCGTGGCGATGGTATTGTTGTCGCCGCCACTGATGACCGAATAGGTTGAATTCGAAATATAGTTCTGGGATCCGCCCGCGATTACCGAATTGACGGAACCGAGGCTGATGGCATTAAATTCGCCGCCGCCAATCGAAGAAAGACCTGACCTGACGAGGTTCAGCACGCCGCCATCGATAACCGAGAAAGCGCCGTTTGCATTCTGGGCATTCAGGCCAAGCCCAGAACTGGAAGTGATGCTGTTCGTGTCAATCATGTTTTGTTCGCCGCCGCCGATGACCGACCAGGTTGCGTTGGGCTCAATCCAGTTGTATCCTCCGCCGCCGAGGAAAGACGCGCCGGCGCTGTTGGTATTTGCCGCGCCGCCGCCCAGGACGGACCAACCGCCGGAGTAAACCTGAAAGTTGGGAAAGGTGATCGAGAATATGCTGTTGGTATCAATGATGTTGTTGTAGCCGCCGCCGAGGAACGAGCCGCCGGAACCGACGGTATTTGCCAGTCCGCCGCCCAAAGTCGCCCAGGCGCCCGGGATATTCTGAAAGTTCATCGTGTTGATAATGGTGGTGGCGCTGTTGGTGAGGATCCAATTCTCGTCGCCACCGCCAATGGTGGAATAATAAGCTCCGGATTGAATCCAATTGTACGCGCCGCCGCCAATGGTTGCGCTGGCCGCGGTATTACTGTTCCCAATACCACCGGCAATGGTGGCGTAATTCGCCACGCCCAAAATGGTGTTGCCCAGCCCGCCGGCGATGCTGCCCGCCGTGGCCGAGCTTTGGACGGTATTGAAAGCGCCGCCGGCAATGGTCGCTTCCGTCGAGGCATTGGTGTTGTTGCCGCCGCCGCCGATGGTGGAATACGACGCCGCGGAGCCTTGAATCATGTTTTGATAACCGCCGGGAATCGTGGCATCGCCGCCCTGGATGATAATTTCGTAGCCGCCGCCAATGCTGGCATAAGACGCCCCCGCGATGTTGTTTGAAAAGCCGCCGCCAATGGTAACGCCGATGCCGGAATCCGTATTGAGAGCCGACCCGCCAATGACGTTGGGAGCATTGGCCAGGCCGGTCGGCTCCAGCCGGAAGGCGCGCTGGCCATCAACGTGCATCTCCAGCGGATTATAGTCCGTGGTGCCCACAAATTCCGTGCCCGGTATCGTGCCCGCGTTCCCCGTCAGGCTCCAGCCCGTTCCGCTGCTTCCACTAATGGTGAGCGTATGCCCGCTTGGGACGATCGTGATATTATTTCCCGCTGCAAGAGTCACGGCGTCGTTCAGGTTATTCAGGCTTTTCACCACCTGTCCGATGGGAATGTCCCCCGCGGTTATTGAATTGGCCGCAACATTGTTTGCGGTCGTTGCAGTCGTTGCGGAAACGGACGTGCCCGCGTTTTCCGAGTAAATGGAATAGGGCACCGGCATGACCGGCTGCAACGGCGACAGCGTGGTGAACGTGGCGGCGTTGTTGGATTCCACGGCGATTTGCAGCCAGTTGCTCTGCCCGTTCCACGGGCCGGAGCCAAAATCGATTGTTACCGTGAACACGCCGTTGCTGACCAGCACGCCATTATTGGTCAGCGGTCCCCCCACCGGGCTGCCGCTGCCGGCGCTGTTGTTGTAAAGCGTCAATTGCAGGTTAAACGTCCCGCTGACCGGCATGCCGTTGTTCTGCAACATGCCCTGGTAGTTGAACGCCGTCCCCTGGGCAAAGAGGGAGGATTGAATGAGGAAAAGCGCGAGCACCGCCAGCGCAAATGCAAGATTCGGACGCACCACAAGTTTCATAGATGATCTTTCTTTTCTATTGGTTGTTTCCCTCTGAAGAGCCGGCCGGGTTGCAGCCTGAATCGCTCTCCATTCCGATTGTAGCGCGAGCTTATGATAAATTTATCATATTATCAACAAAAAACATCCTAATCACCGATTTCACTAATATATTCCAATAGCTGAATGTATAAATCGACCAAGTTTTCCCTTGATTTTATTGTGCTTTCCGCAATTAAATCACCCTCCGATCCTATGAACGATATGATCCTGAATTTGGCTGTGGATGACTTTGGCCTGGGCTGTGACCATTCCGTTAGCTTGGTCGTGTCTGCTCGATCTTTTCGCGGAGCGGAGATTCTCGAACGCGAGGGCGCGTTCGAGCACACGCGGGGCGCGTATGGTCCCTCTTGGCAGAGAGGTGGCGTATGAGCGCACAAGTGCTGCTGGTGGAGTGCGATGATCGCCGCGGCCTGGTCCATGCCATTACTGGGGTGCTGGTGCGGCACAACGTCAACATTGTGGGCAACCAGGAATTTGTCGAACGCGACGGCGCCCGCTTCTTCATGCGCACGGAATTTGACGGCGCGGTGGATGCCGGCCGGCTCGAAGCCGAGGTCCGCCAGGCGCTGCCGGCCAATGGCATCGTGCGACTGTCGGATTTGAAGCCGAAACGCGTCGTGGTGCTGGTTTCAAAGGAGCATCATTGCCTGGGCGACATTCTGATCCGCCAATCCTTTGGCGAGCTCAACGCGGAGGTATTGGGTGTGTTCAGCAATCACAACGTGCTGAAGGACCTCGTGGGCCGATTCGATCTGCCGTTTCATTTCATCAGCCACGAATCACTCACGCGTGAGGCGCATGAAACGAAAATGCTGGCGGCCATCGAATCATTGAAACCGGATTATCTGGTGCTGGCGAAATACATGCGGGTGCTCACGCCGGATTTTGTGCGCCGCTTTCCGGCGCGGATCGTAAATATCCATCATTCCTTCCTCCCGGCGTTTGTCGGCGCCCGGCCCTACCAACAGGCCTTCGATCGCGGGGTCAAAGTCATCGGCGCCACGGCTCACTTTGTCACCGAAGAACTGGATGAAGGCCCCATCATCGTCCAGCGAGTCATCCCGGTGGATCACCGGCACACGGCCCATGACCTTTCGCAAGCCGGCCGCGACGTGGAACAGATGGCTTTGGCCAGTGCTTTGAGGTTGGTGTTTGAGGACCGGGTATTTCTTTGCGGGAAGCGGACGGTGATTTTTGATTAAGTCCGTTAAAAAAGTTAAAAGGGTTAAATCGTTAAAAAGGGGTGACAAAGGTTGGAGCCGCAGGGTGCTATGCATGTTGAAGTCGGGAAATCGTTAACATCGTTTACACGGTTCAAAATCAAGGGTTTAAAGGTTAACAAAATGGTTAACCTATCGTTTACACATGGTTAACACGGGCAATAGGCCGGAGTCGAAAGTTCGCAGTCCACAGCCCACACTCGACGACCGGTGCCAAATGGTGAGAGCTACTCACGACAGGCTGCTGACGACCGGGTTCGTTTACTGAAACCGTTGTTTCGTTTACTTGATTCGTTTACCTGGTTTTTTGATTATTTCCCAATGAAATGGCTGGTTTTTGGGGTTCGTTTACTACTTTTGGCTTGCTGCCCACGCAACGGTTGTGCAGCCTTGGAATGCGCAGTTTGGACGTGCAATTGTCTGACGATATGAATACCAATTCATTGCGTTATGCCGGATTTTGGCCCCGGCTGGCTTCGCTTTTGCTGGATTTCGTCATTCTGGTCCCAATCGGCGCATTGGAGTTTTGGGGCAGTTCGGCGTTCCGTCTTTTTGATGTTTATTTTCTTCTTCCCGGAACATTATTTGGCCTGTTTTACAGTGTTTATTTGGTCCGCCGCTTTGGCGGGACTCCCGGGAAGATTCTTGTCGGTATCAGAATCAGGAAATTGGACGGAAGCCCCGTTGGTTACCGCGAAGCATTTCTCAGATATTTCCCGGAGTTTATTTTTTGTTTGCTTTCGTCGGTTGCTTTGATTTTGCCGCTGTTGCACATGAGCGATGCCGAGTTCCATTCGCTTTCCTTTATGCAGTACAATCAGCGGATCATTGAGATTGCTCCGAAGTGGTATAAGCCTTTGCAGTGGGCACAGAACGCCTGGTTTTGGGGCGAGCTTATCGTGCTCCTTACGAATCGGAAGCGGCGAGCATTGCATGATTTTATTGCAGGAACGGTGGTTGTCCACGTATCGCCGGCGCCCGCAAGCACCGTTCTGGAGCCAAGGCCCGCAGCCGTTTGAAATTGAATTAGGTCAATCGCTCATGAACGACAGCGATCCCATTCCGATTAAAGAGCGAATTATTGGAGGGCTTTGGGGTTCGCTGGTCGGAGATGCGCTGGGAGTTCCGGTCGAGTTTAAGGACCGGGCCGCATTGCGAGAATATCCGGTCAAAGACATGCGCGAATTTGGGACTCACGAGCAACCGCGAGGAACATGGTCGGATGACGGCGCTTTGATTCTTTGCACGGCGGACAGCCTCGTAAATCATGAGTTTCATTTGGAGGACATGGGCAGGCGCTTTGTCGAATGGATGAATCATGGTCTTTGGACAGCGCGGGGTAAGCCGTTTGATATTGGTGTGGCAACCAGCGGAGCCCTGTTTCGTATCGCCGATGGAATGCCTGCGGAAAAGGCCGGTGGCACGGACGAACTCAGTAATGGCAACGGCTCGCTGATGCGAATCCTGCCGGTCTGCCTTCGTTTTGCCGCTGAACCGATTGACTCGTTTGCCAATCGCCTTGAAAAGGTCTCGGCCATCACGCATGGACATGCGAGATCGCGAATGGCGTGCGTGCTGTATGGTTTAGTGATCCGGCGCCTTCTAACAGGCTCGAAACCTCTGGCGGCATTGGACTCGGCGAGAGTGGAGTTTACGGGACTTTACGAAAAATCGGATTCATTGAACCATTTTCAGCCGCTCTTGACCGATGATTTTCTTTCCCTGCCGGAACATGAAATTGCTTCGACGGGCTATGTTCTTCACACCCTCCATGCCAGCCTGTGGTGCCTGCTCACGACTCAGGATTTTCGGGAGTGCGTCCTTAAAGCCGTCAACCTCGGTGGTGACACGGATACGACCGGCTGTGTCGCCGGCGGCCTGGCCGGCGTTGTGTATGGCTTAAATGGTGTTCCGTCAGAATGGATTGCGCCTCTTGCACGCAAGGGAGATTTGGAGCGGCTCTTTCATGAATTTACCGAAGTTTGCCCCAATTTCGGTTAACGAAGCGCTCTCAAAAAACAGCCGGTTTTCGCCTAAAAAGGCACTATCCTTCGTTTACCGTCGCCTTTAAATCTTCCAATAAAATCGCGTTATGCCCGGCGGTCCATGCGCCTCGTTAACACTTTCATTTCACTTCGTTAACTTTTTACGTTCACTAAGAGACAGATTTTGGTTAACCAGGGCTCCGGGCGGGGCGATCAATGGGAGTATCGAACGCGAGGCGTGTGCGCGTCGAGTTAAGGATTAGCAGGTATAAATTGAGGATTTTTATTTTGGAAAAGGCCGCAAATCAGATGCGCGCTATCGCGCGGCTTCGTAAAAGGCGGCTGGATATTTGGACATTATAACCCAGGGCGACGGGCTCGCCGACTCGCCCTTTGCCCTGGGCTATAATATGGCACCCTTACAGGGTTCTCAGTTAGAGCCTCGCGGACTCGGCTTGATTAGCACTAATTGTGGTTGAAATCCCGCGCCCTCAACCGCCGTGGCCGGCAATGGCGAGGCAAGCAGTCGCGGCTCGGTTGCGAGATTATTCCGCGCGGCCGGCTTCGTGGACTTTGATGTAGCGGCGCAGAATGATCAGGCCGATGGGCGCGATGGAGGCCGTGAGCGCCACGGCCAGCCAAAGCGTCGCCGGATGTCGAGGGCCGGTTTCCGGACAATACCACTTCAGCAGCGTGCCACCGAACAGTCCGATCAATAATTTTGCGAGGAAGAACGGGATGAAAGAAAGCGCGCCATACGATGCCTCCTGCCCCTTCGGCGCAATGGCCGCCGCGTATTCATAGACGCGCGGTGAATAAAACGCCTCGCCCACCGACAGCAGCGTCACAAACAGGATAATCATCACGTAATACGGATTCACCGCGCCCTTTACTCCCAGAAACATGTGTCCGATGAGGTTGCCTAAAGCTCCGTTCGCCATTGGCTGGAACCATTGCGGGGGCAGCGCCATGATAAACACGGACACGGCGGAAATCGCCCCGCCTACAATCACCATCCGGTAAGCGGAATATTTCTGTGTGAGCGCCCCCACGATCGGCACCAGGATAATAATCAGCGTGCTGTTGACCACCGACCACATTGTGCCCAGGGGCGCGCCATTGCCCAGGACCCGGATGCCGAACTTCGGATACACATAATACATCTGCATGAAGATCAGCTTCAGGAACGCAATCATCATTAGAAACGTGAGCAGCCGATAAAACCCCTTTTGCTGCAATAACTCCGCAAAGAGCCGTCCGGTATCCCGGGCGGTATCGCGCACCGTCAGGGCCATGGCCGCCGGCAGACCTTTTTGCGAATACTTTTTCTCGCGCGGCGTAATCTTCAATCCCTCGTCCGTCGCCTCCGCTCCTTCGCGCAGAAAATACAGCAACGGCAGCATCACGAATTCGAGACCCACGCTCACCAGGAAAAGCGTTTGGTACGTGCTGATTTTGAGTCCGGCCAGCGGCAATACCCAATGTCCGTGCTCGCCCAGGTGCCTCCTCACGTAATCGAATAGTAATCCGGCCACGATGAAGCCCAGGTTCATCATCACGTAAAAGAAGGAGAAGGAAATGGACCGTTGCCGCGTCGTGGAATAACGGCGGATGGCTGCCACCAGCACCGGCGAGCCCAGCGCTTCGCCCACAGCCACCGGGAACAACCCGCACACGAGCGCCAGCCATTTCAAATTCGCCAGCACCATCACCGCCCGCGCCACAATCAATAGCCACGTGCCGATGAAAAACGTCCGCCGCAAACCCACCGCGTCCGTGAACGACCCGACCAGGATGCTCCCGATGGTCATGACCAGCGACCAGGCTGCCACAATCGCCAGCGCTTTCTGGTCGTCGTAACCCAGGTCCGCCGACAGCCATAGGGCGATGGTCATATTCGTGACCGAATAAGCGGCGATATTCAGGATCTTGATGATGAACGTCAGCCACAATTCACGCGACGCGCCTCGCAGCACGCCGAATTTGGCGAAGAATCCTTGCACCCCTGGTGGCGGCGCGGCGGGGCTTTCGGCGGCGGGGGGGGATAAATTCGAGGAGTCTGCCATTTTGTTCGTGCTGCCCTCGCATCAAAGACGAACGGC
>JASHPN010000191.1 GCA_030038175.1 Verrucomicrobiia bacterium | reverse complement strand
TTCAGCAGCCACCTTTAATGTTTATCAGTCCTAGAATTATGACAATTTGAAGCGTGATAAAGCCCACGCCAGGTAGAAAATTTTTCGTTTTTGGGTTGCGGTTTGAATCCTTGGTTTATTTAAGAGCCATTGCTCTTCCTCCCATTCTGGCCGCAAATTCGTCGGCTTCGTCTATCAGTTTGTCCTCGGCCTGGACTTCGCGCTTGCGGGCTTCGAGGTCGGCTTTGGGGACGTAGCGGGCGAGGGCGTCTGTGAAATGCGAAACGAGAATGACCACTCTGCAAATCTTCCGCAGAATCGCTTGTTTTATTCCCGGCCTTTTTGACTGATTTCTGCTGGTCCAAACAGGGCCAGATACGGGGCATACTCGTAACGCCGATTGCGCTGGGCGCCCGTGACCTCTTCTACGATGCCAAGCTCGGCAAATTGTTTCAGCAGTTTGTCCGCCGTCACGAAGGCGCATTTAACGCGTTCCTCGACCAGCCGCACGTTCACAATCGGCTGTTCAAACAGGTAATCCGGTATCCTTCTTTTTGCTTTATATATTCGCCTGCTCGCATAAAACGTCATTTACCCATTTTAACGGCTAAAATAAGGCTGCCCGGGCAACCATTCTTATTTTATAAATCAGCCGAATCCTAAAATAGCCACCACTCGAAGGAAAGTCTTATTTTAGCGGACATTGGCCCTCACGCAGGTCAACCAATCCGCCATCCGCAACGGTTTCTCAGCCATCAACCATCAACCCTCAACTCTCAACCGCCGCGTGTTGCACCCCGTAGCACCTTTGTTGCACCTAAATGTTGCACCCTAAACAATTGGCATCCAACGATGTAGCACCTGTTGCACCCTTTACGACTTCAACTCACTATCATCATTGCCATGGTCGAGACGGTGCGCTTCGCCATTACGGCCCGCATAACGGACGGAAAAAATCATGTTCGGTCGTCCCAACTCCAGGGCTCAGCCGCCACACCTGCCCCACGTGATGCCTTCCTGGGCCGCATGCTCCGCCTCCTCTTCCGCCTCAACTTCCTTCCGTAATCGCGACCGCCGTTCAATTTCCTGCAGCCGCGCTTCCACGTCCGCCTGCGATACATAGCGCGCCAGCGCTTCCGTGAAATCCGCTCCCACGTATCCCCTGCCCACTTCCTTGCCAATTCGAAACGTGGAAGATTTGATGCCGTAAGGCCGCAAAATATCCGAAATTCGGCACTCATCAATCGTCGAATCTTTTAACTCCACCGTCTTTATGTCCAATTCCGGATCGCGAAGGACGGTAACGAGGTCCCGGCTGAATATCTTCTTCCGCCCGGTGCGCACGAAAATGGTATGGATATCCAATAGCAATGCCGGTCCGTGATTTCCGGAAGCCGCATTCGGCGCAAGCGCCAGCGCCGCAGCCTGAACCTTCTCCTCCCAATCCTTGCCGGCCAGGCGGCCAATGACGAAAAGCGGATCAAACGTGTCGGCGGCGCGGTCGTTGAGGTCTTTGCCGCGAATTTTTTCGGATCGAGCGATGGTTTGGCCGGCGTCCAGGGCGAATCGGGCGGCTTTGGCTTTGATCGCGGTGGTGTCCAATTCGGCGAGGGGCGCGCGGATTTCGGTGGTGAGCTTGCGGGCCATCGCGACGACGATGGAACGGTCGGCGATGGTATCGGGCACTTTGCCGATCATGGCGATTACCTTCGGGCACCAGCAACTATAGCGTTGCAGGCCGGTATCTCCGTCCAACTGAGCCGCGACCATACGGGAGCGGGAACCATCGTTCGAATGTTGATCGCCATTCGCTTCGGTTTGCACGCCCGCCGTAGTCATTCCCGCTTGCTCACCCGCCGTCGCTTGGCTATGGCGCGGCAAGCGCGCGCGGCTCTGCTCCATTCCGCCCAACTGAGCCGCGACCATAAGGGAGCGGGAACCATCGTCCGTTTGTTGATCGCCGTTCATTCGCGCTCCCACGCCTGAAGTAGTCAATCCCGCTCCCTCACGGTCGCGGCTCTGCTGTGGGCGACTCTGTTTCGCCCTCGCCAATCGCAACACGAAGGCGGTGCGAACGGTGTTGCCGGAGTTCATGATGCCGCGCATGACGCTGTTGCCGGCGAGGAAGGTGTCGGCTTCGTCTATAAAAAGCGTGGGACGGCAGGTGTCAATGGCGCGAAAAAGAGCGCCGACGGTGACGTTGGAGGCGATCAAGGGTTTGTTGGCCATGGCGGCCAGGACGGTAAGAAGGGTCGTTTTGCCACAGCGTTTTTCCGGGGATTCAATGGCGACATACGCCACGGTATCGCGCCGCTCATAGACATACGTGTGCAGGACCCACACGGCCAGGGCCGTCGCGGCGGCGGCGCTCAAGACGACGTGCCGGTTGATGGTGTTCTCGATATCGGCGAGCAAATCGCCGATGGCGACGGGCTGCGGGTGCGGGGTGACGGGTTCGAAGAGGATGGTTTGGTTTTGGTTTTGGTTGTGATTTTCGTTTTTCATAGGTGGCAATTTTCGCACGGGGGGTTGGACAAATACGGTCCAACCCTCAAAAAAGACCAATTAAAAACGAAAAAGAAAAATTGGCGCGAATTTTGCCACAAAGAACGCAAAGCCCACAGAGGATCTGATTTTGACCTGCCTTCGCTCAAAAGCTACGGCAAGCAGGAATTACACGAAATCGCAGGCAGAAGAGTGAAGAGTGAAGAAGGCAGCAGGTCGTTCACCCGAAATTGAGGAGCGCGGACCGCCGAGTCCGCGTGTTCCCTATTCACGCCATATTCACGCGGACAAGCTGTCCGCGCTCCGGGAGTATCGAACGCCGAACACAGGGCCTCACGCAAAGGTCGCGAAAACCGCTATGGGATGGAACCGAAATACGTTGCGTCCGTTGCGCCCTTTGCGTGAGGAAATCAGCAAACTTCTTTGCCCTGGAATCGCCACCAGGCGAGCAGCAGCATGAGAACGACAAAGTCCAGGGCGTAAAGGGTCAGGAGCAGGACATCGTGGCTGGTGATAAAGGTGCCTTCAATGATCGTCAAAAATAAATTGAAGGGCGAATAGCTGGGCAAAAGGTAATACAAAGGATTGTCGGCAGAACAAAGGCCGTTACCCGCGAAGAACGCCAGCGCGCACGCGACGGCCGGATGCACAAAAAAGGAAAGCAACATGGCGACCGAGCCCAGCATTAATTGCCGGCAGAACATCAGCCAGGGCGCATATTTCATGACGGGGCTGAGTTCCGCGCCGCTGGAAGCGGAAAACGCAAGCAGGGCAAGAGTGACCGCCACGGCGTAAGCCGCCATCACGGCCACACCTCCCAGGTATTTTCCCAGCAAATATTGAAAGCGGCTGACCGGCTTTGAAAGGGTCAACCGGATCGTGCCCTTTCGAATTTCCGAGGTGACCGCCGTGCTGAAAATCAGCAAAGAAACCAGGCTGCCGCCGAACGAGGCGGCGCCGTAAAAAAAGCCTTCC
>JASHPN010000190.1 GCA_030038175.1 Verrucomicrobiia bacterium | reverse complement strand
CCGCTGACCGGCGGAATCGTCGGGAACCTCGTCGGGGCGCTCTCGATCACCGGCGGCGCCGGTAGAAACATTGTCAACGTGGATGATTCCGGCGATACCACCGGCTATTCCGGCACGCTCACTTCATCTACCCTCACCGGCCTGGGAATGGGCGCCGGCGTGACCTTCACGGCCGTCAATGTCATGAACATTACTTTGGGGTCGGGCGATGACACGTTCAATATTCAGGCCATTAATGCAATTACGACAACCTCCATCAACACGGGCGCCGGGGCGGACATCCTGAACATCGGCAGCCTGGAACCCCTTGGCAACGGCGTCCTGACCGGTATCCTCGGAATCTTGACCATCACCGGCGCCGGCAGTGATACGTTGAATGTGGATGACACCGGCAATGCTCTCGCCGGGACCGGTTCGCTGACGAGCACCACTCTGACGGGCCTGGGCATGGCCGCGACCGGCATTGTCTTCAATGGGTTCGACGCCGTGAACATTGCGTTGGGACAAGGTGGAAACACGTTCACGATCGTTAACACGGTCGTGGGCACTACCCGGGTTAACGGCGGCGCTGGCAACGATACCTTCAATATAGATGCCACGAGTGGTCCGCTTTCTCTCAACGGGGAGGGCGGCAGCAATACCTTTAATCTCGGCACTGGAACGCTTACCGCCATCACCAGATCGGTATCCATTAATGGCGGCAGCACCGCGTCGCGCCTGTTCACCTTTGCGCCCGCGGGCAAAAATATCTTAAACATCAACGACAGCAACGATACGACCAATGCCACGCCCACACTGACTGCTTCCACGCTGGGCGGGCTTGGCCTCGGCGGGACGGTTTCGTTCGTGTCCGTGAACTCTCTGAATCTCAATCTGGGTTCCGGCAATGATACTCTCACCGTCACGGGTATCAGCAATACCACCGTGACCAAAGTCACCGGTGGGACCGGCGCCAACACGGCCATATTGAACTTCAGCGGCAACTTCGGGGGAAATCTTACGCTGCTCAATTTCGCCACCGCGACGTTATATGTAGGTGGCTATTTCAGCGGCACCTTGACCGATGCCGGTGCCGTTACTCCCGTAACCATCGTCGGCTCTCTGACATCCACCGGCGTTTTGAATGCGGGTTCGATTGCCACGATGACTGTGGGCGGCAATTTGGCCGGATTGCTGAACGTTACTGGCCTGTTAGGTTCATTGACTGTGGATGGCGGAACGCCCGGCCAAATCGTCGCCGGCAACGTCCAGGTCATCACCGTGCTGGCGGGGTGGGGCAATGTGGTCTTCAATCTGACTCAGGGCGGTGTTCTGCGTGAAATTCTCGCCTTGCCTGTGATCGGCGGTACGCTGCCATCTACAATTTCCTTCGCCTTCGTTTATGACGCTGAATCAGCCACGGTTCCGCAGGCTGCCATCCGCATCACGAATACGGCCCCCGTCGCCTATTCGTTCAATTTGGAATTGGTTGTGACGAACAGCGCCACGGCCCAGTTCAACCTCTCGCGGGTGGACTCATATCAAAACGGGGCGTCGGGCGTCAGCAACATCAGCGTGGACGGCAGTCTGCTCACTAAACTGACGACACCGGAATTGGCGCTGTTCACTAACTTAAACAGCAGCAGCCCCGGCGGCGTTGTCCTGCCCGCCGACAGCATCACGGCGGTGGAATTGGCCGGCACGCTTCCCATTGGCTATGTGGACGTCGCGGGCATCGAAGGCCTGGCCTTTGCGGTGCTGACTTCCAATGGCTCGCCGGTCGGTGTTTCCAATCCGCTCGGTTCGCCCTCCAATATCGTGGTGCTGTGGAACCTCCTCGGCAGCGATGCGACCCTGAACCCGGCAACGAATCCATTCGTCGTCCAATTTACTGCCAGCCAGCCTGTCATAGTCTTTGCCCATGTGGATACCAATCCGGACATGGCGCTGGTTATGACGCTGACCAATTCTGTGAGCAACAGCCTGCCGATCACGGCCGTCATCCAGATGGTGCCGACCACCAGCAGCAGCATCAGCGCGCTGGTGCAGAGCGTGGCCATTACCGGCAATGGCGCTTCGATCAACAGCAACTACTCCATCGCCGGCATCACCAGCACCGGCTCGCTCGGGAATCTGACGATTGCGGGCACATCCGGCGCAACGATGGACAACGCGCCGGGCCTGGGTAACGTCACCGCAACGAGCATCTTCGGCAATATCTCGGTAACAAGCGCCGGCATTTACGGTGTCATCCAAACCACCAGCGGCGACATCGGGCAAACCGTCCTCGGCTCGGGCAACACCATCAGCAGCGTTACCACCATCACGTCCAACGGCGCCATCACGGGCCAAATCATCAGCCGTGGAAACATCATCAGCACCATTTCGACCAATAGCAGTTTCTCCGGCGTCATTGCGGCGCAGGGCAATATCGGCGTGATTCAGCTTAATACCAGCGGAACGCCCGTCCTGAGTGGCAGTGCGCTGGAGCGGTTTGGCGGCATCACCATCAGCGGGGCGGACACCGGCCAGATCATTGCCCTCGGCAATATGTTCGGCAACCTGACCGTCAGCGGTTCGATGACCGGCCGCGTTGCTGTCCAGGGGCAGGCCATTACCGGCTTGTCAGCCTCGCGCATGGGCATACTGGGCACGATTACAGCCACAAACTTCGCCGCCGGCGCCGTGATTGTTTCCGGCGGACTCATTGGCGATTCCACGGGCGCCACGACGGTGGACCTCGGCACGGCTCACGGATTTATCGCGGCGGCGGGAGCGGTCAATTTGACCGGCACGACGATATCGTCCGCCAACGAGATTCAAAACGCGACCGGCGCGAATCTGTCGGCCATCAGCGCCATCTTTGCCAGTCACGGGTCTCCGCTGCTATTTGACACTGGCGGAAATCTGGCTGGGCTGGCATTAATGGAAACGAACCTGGCCGATCTCCAGGACAACAGCGGTGTTCTGACTTAAAAATGACAATAAAAATTTCATACGGGCGCCCGCCGTTTCAAACCATCGGCCGGTATGGCTCGGGGCGCGGCCCCGCAGCAGGCGGGGCCGCTTCAATGTCCAATGCGAAATGGACGGTGAAGCGGCATGATTGCCGCGCCCCAATTCCAGTTTTTGGAGAGCCTCGACCTCCAAAATTGGACGGGCATTACCGCCATGAGTGTTCACCATCGCGCTTGCGTCCTTTATTGCGTAGAAGCCGCTTGCTGGGACCTAGCCTTGTGGCGGAGACCGGACGTAAGGAGGCTCTGATTAAACTGGTTGATGAAAAACCCCGTTTCTTTTCGAGAATTCATTGCGATCATGAACCAATGTTTTATCCGGCGCAGCCGCTGACTAAAGACCCTGTAAGGGTGACATATTATAGCCCTGGGCAGAGCGCGAGTCTGCGAGCGCGTCGCCCTGGGTGTGCGATGCTCGATATCCAGCCGCTATTTGCGAAGCCGCGCGATAGCGCGAATCTGATATGCGGCCAAATTCGGAGAGTTCGTTCGTTTCATTGCAAGCGTCCTCCAAATCCCACCCGCCAATGAAAAAGACTAAAAGATACGGCCTCGCCGCCGCCAGTGTAGCCGCCATGGCAACTGCGGCAAGCGCCCACGCGCAGGCCCCCCAGGACCTTTACGCTAATTGTTACTACGGCGCCGAAGGAGGCGTCGCCTTCGCCCAGAATACGTCAATTATTGACAATACCGGTTTTGGCGGCGCCGGAACCACCATCAAATTTGATGCCGGCTGGCGCGCGGGCGGATACGCCGGTTACCGCGTTTGCCGGTATTTTTCCGCACAATTGGATTCGGGTGTGATTTGGAACAATATCACAACGGTAGGGAATAACCTTGCCGCGGAGGGAGCTTCCGCGCATCTGGAACAGATTCCAGTGATGTGGGAAGGTTATTTCACGTATCCGGTTGGCCGTTTTAAGCCGTTCCTCTTGGCCGGGGCAGGCGCGGACTTTGGCACATTTGATAGCTCGGGGATACCCGGTTCGGGTGGAGGCCCTGCAACGGTTCCGCATTATCGTGCTTCCGATACGACCTTTGCCTACGAAGTCGGGTTTGGTTTCACCTATGCCCTCACCGAACATTTGGAAATTGGGGCGGACTACAAACTTCTGGGGACGACGGACCATAGCTGGACTGCCAACAACATCAATTTAAAAACCGATGGGACCATGGTTCACACTCTCGAAGCCACGTTGAGCTGGCGATTTTAGCGGGTTGAGGATGATATGTTGAACAAACTGCCGAAGATCTTGGTGATGATGACAGCGCTTTTGACGGGCGCGCCGCTCGTTCATGCCCAGACTTCGAACAAGGTGTGGTTCGCCATCTGGAACGGCCAGCCGACGCCCAGCAGCGATGTGGCCGTGCAATATCTCGCCACCAGCGGAGCCGCATCCGCCGCGGCGAATGTCGTCAGCTTCGTGGCTCAAACCAACTTTCCCTCGTTCAATTCTCCCTATGATATCGCGGTGGACGCAGTCATGGGGAAGGCGTACGTGCTGGACAACAACATGCAGGGCGCCACGCCGCAGTATATCTACTCGTTTAATCTGGCGGGCACGCCGGCGCAAATTGCCGCGAGCGAGCAGGTCATGTACACCCTGGCGCTCCCTCAGGCGGACGTGAACGCGGGGGTTTATCCGGCGATTTCCGGCATCGCCCTGGACCCGGTAAATCACTATCTTTATTTCAATCAGTTTGACTCGGTCACCGGCACCAATTCCTACATTGGACGGCTGGCCCTGACGAGCAGCTCAGAGAGCGAAGTTTATGCGACCGGCAGTGGCAGTCCAACGTTGCAAACATTATATACCGGCCAGGTTCCGGGTGTGGGGCCTATTGCGATTGATTCCACCAACTTGTACCTCGGCGCCTACAATCTCCTGAACGGCACCAATGGTGTCTATGCCGCGCCCCTGTCGGGCGGCGGCAGTTTCTCCGAACTCGTTACAATTTCTGCCGGCGATACCACATTTTCCAATGGAATCATCGGCGGCGTCGCCAGTTGTCCGCAGAGCAACCTCGTTTATTACCTGACTTCCGATGCGGGCGCGGTAAATCATAACTACCCCGTGGGTCAGAACGCGATTTGGATGTACAATACCACCAACCACCTGAGCACGTTGATCGCGTCCGGTTATTCGGGTTATCCGGACAATATCGCCCTCGACCCCGCCAACCTGCGATATTATTTCACCGTGGGCGCGGACGGCACCGGCAATTTCAGCCCAACCAATCACCAGGCCATTTACATGGGGACCCTCGGCTCGACCAATGCGCCGACGCTTTTCTTCACGCCTTCGCTGAGTGGACAGGATGTCGCCGGCGGGGCGAATGCCGGTGCGGTTTCATTGCAGGGCATTTTTGTCCAGGACATTGCCGATCCATATCTTCAGCCTGTGGCCTCAGTCCAAACTCTGACCGCGGAGAAGAATGCGACCCTGGAATTGCCGGTGGCCGGCCTGGTCGCCCGCGATAGTGATCCCAATGGAGGCGCCCTGGGAGTCGTTGCGGTGAACACCGCCAGCACAAACGGCGGCAGCGTGGCCACGAGTGCCAATTACGTCCTCTATACGCCGGTGACCAATTTCATCGGCAGTGACCAATTCACCTACACCTTCGCCGACAGCGAAGGCGGCCAGGCGCAGGGAACAATCAACGTAAATGTCCAGTCGCTCAATCTGCCGCCGTCCAATCACGTCAGTATGATGAGTGCCTCCAACCAATGCTTGCTGTTGTATAGCGGCGCCGGCAGTGTTCCCTATGTCTTCCAATATGCAACCTCGATGCCGGGTCCATGGATGAACCTTTCGTCCACGCTCACCGTCGGCAGCTCGGGCGTGATCGAATTCGACGACCTGCCAACGTCAGGCGTGAAAACCCGCTTTTATCGGGTCTTTACCCAGTAAACGAGGGAAATCTCCTGGTAAACCAGGTCGCTTTAGTCCCTTGTGTCCGTCCCTTGCCCTCGCAATCGAAAATGTAGCGGCTCTGTTACCCCTGTGTTACCCCGAATGTTAGGTTCTTCGCTGTTTTCGGTGGAATGAGTGTGTAGGCTTTGGGCATGACGCCTGAAAAATTATTTCACGAACTGTTGGGACTGGGACTGAATTGGGAAGTAGTCGAGAGCCGTTTTGAAGCGGCCAGCGGGACTGTATTTTTGGAGATACGGGAGACGAGCCGGCTGATGGAACAGGTCCGGT
>JASHPN010000189.1 GCA_030038175.1 Verrucomicrobiia bacterium | reverse complement strand
GCACGTTTTTCACCGTCCTTGGACTCATTTTTCGGAGCGGCTTTCGCATTTCCAGCCATGACATCCTCACTCACGTAGATGTGCCCGCCCAGAACGTCCCGGATGGCGCGAATGATTTCTTCCGGGCTTTCCTCCTTCATAATGTAACCATCCCCGCCGGCCCTGAGCACGCGATCCGCGTAAAGGGCCTCGTCGTACATGGACACGACCAGCATTTTTACCGGGTTTTTCAGTGAACGAACCTTCTTGATCAGGTCCAGGCCGCTTTTGCCCGGCAATTCCAAATCCACCAAAACGAGGTCCGGCTTAAAGCGTTTGATGCCCGCAAGGCCCTGCTCAAAATCCCCGGCCTCACCGCATACCTCCAGGCCCGTCTCGGCGCCGAGCATGCGCACGAGACCCTCGCGAAAAACCGGATGATCTTCCACAATGAAGACGCGGCTGCTGGTCCGGCTGGTTTTTTTCTTCATAGGCATTTACGCGGTGAATACCGCCATGTTGTTTACCCGTTGTGTTAAAAAGTAACTTTACCGGCTAAAATGTCAATTCCGCGTGCGATTTGCCCCAGTTATATTTTGTAGGCATACGGAATGCGGACAATGATGTTGGTGCCCTTTTTGGGCGCGGACAAAATCTCGCATGTTCCTCCCACGGCCAAAGCGCGCTCGCGCATGTTGGTCAAACCCAGTCCATGGCCCTTTTCCTTACCCACCTTTACTTTTTTAGGGTCGAATCCACGGCCGTCATCCTGGATTTTTAGGCGAATGGAATCGTTTTGAAGGCCGATTTGCAGTTTGGCCGTTTTGGCGCCGGCGTATTTTTCCATATTATTGATGGCTTCCTGGACGATCCGAAAGAGCGTCAACTCGATGCCGGGAGAAAGCCGGTGATTGTCGGGCAAAGTAATCCGGCATTGCACATTCATGCTGGTGCGTGATTGAAACTCCTTGCACAGATTGTTGCAGGCGGCGGCGAAACCGAGGTTGTTCAAGTCGGCGGGGTGAAGATTATGCGCGATCCGGCGATTCTCCTCCAGGGCGCTCGTCAAGAGGCGGTCGCAACGGCCCAGAATTTCCCGGGTGGCCGCCTGGACAGGCGGGAGGCTGTCCTGCGCGTTGCGAATTCTCATCTTGACCGAGGCAATGATTTGATTGACTCCGTCGTGCAATTCGCGGGCGACCCGTGAGCGTTCGACCTCCTGTGCTTTGATAATGCGTTGCGGCAGCGCGCGCAGCTCTTCTTCCGCTCGTTTGCGCTGGGTAATATCCCGGATATAAACTGTGAAAGTGGGTTCGCCCTTCAATTTGATCCGGGTGATGGTGAACTCCGCGTAGAAGCGGCTTTTATCGGCGCGCAGCACCGGCATTTCAATGCGGGAGCCAACGGCCGGGCCTTTTTCACCGGAAAAATGGTTCGCCAAACCGTCCTGGAACCATGGCCGCAGCGAGGGCGGGATAATTTCCATGATATTTTCCCCGATCAGTTTGGCGCGGGAATGCGTGAAAATGCTTTCGGCCGCTGAATTCAGTTCAATGATGCGGCCGTCATGGGCGATCGTGATGATGGCGTCCAGCGCAACGCGCATGATCGCGCTCTTGCGCGCCTCGTTTTCGCGCAAGGCGTCCCAGACCTGCTTGCGCTCGGTGATATCTTCCGCAATTCCGACGACGCGGTAAACCTTGCCGGCTTCATCCTGAATGGGGAAGGCCCGGTCCTGGACCCATCGAATGGACCCATCCGGCCGGGTAATGCGATAAACTTCATCGTATTTGCCGTAAATTTGTTTGCTCAGGGCCGCCTCCATAATGCGCGCGCGGTCTTCCGGGTGAATCGCATTGAGCCATTGATGGGGCGATTCATAAAGAGTTTGCACCGGCTGCCCCCAAATTTCCTCGTAAGCCGGACTCACATAAATCATTTGATTCTTGGACACATCGGTCATCCAAAACACTTCGCGAATGTTGTCGGCGAGTTGCCGGAAGCGTTCTTCGCTGTCCCGCAAAATGTTTTCGGCCTGCTTCCGTTTGGTGATGTCGCGGGCCACGCAGACCAGCCCGGCGGTCTGGCCCTCTTTGTCCGACGTCACCGTTGCGCTCAGTTCGACCTGGACCGATTCTCCATTTTTTTTCATCATCGTGTATTCGACATTGCGAATAATGCGATTTTTGAGAATGGAAGTATCGGCCTTGGTGCGTTCGTTGGCGGGAATGAGGTCGAACACACTTTTATTCAACAGTTCCGCCGGGCTGTCATAGTCCAACATGGCCACCGCCTGGGAATTGACGCTGATGAGCCGGCCCTGGGGAGAAATCAGGCAGATCGCATCCGGCAGAATGTCAATCAGCCGGCGATAATGTTCTTCGCTGGCCCTGAGTGCCGCGGTGGTGTCGCGAAGGCGCAATAAGGTGCGGACGCGGGCGAGCAATTCCTGAAGGCCAAAAGGCTTGACCAGGTATTCATCCGCGCCGACCTCCAAACCGTCAATTTTGTGTTCAGTCTCGATAGCTTCCCCCGAACACAAAGCCACAAAAACATCCGCCAGAGCAGGGTCATTCTTGATTTGCTTGCAAATTTGCACCCCGCTGATGTCCGGAAGCCGGACATCCAGCAGGACCAAATCGGGCAGGTGTTTTCGGGTCATTTCCAACCCCTCCAGCCCGGCAACCGCTTCCCGCACCTCGTAGCCTTTGGTTCGCAGGCACGCGGCAAACAGCGCGCGGACACGCTCATCGTCGTCCACAATGAGAATGGAGTTAGTACGGTTCAACATTCGAAATGATCGTAATCAGGCTCCGGGTAAAAGCAAATTAAATGCCAGCGCGCAAATCTGATTTCTGTTGCTTCGACCGTGGCAAGCCAACAAGCTGGCGGCATGGAACCACTGCTTTGGTATGTTGCGCACACGCAGCCGCGTTGTGAAAAGAAGTTGCTGCAATTCTGCGTGCGGAAAGATCTATCGGCCACGCTGCCATGCTACCGGTCGGCCCACAAGTATCGGGGCAAAACGGTGGTGTTCCAAAAGCCGCTGTTTCCCGGTTATGTTTTCATTCAAATGCCTCTCGAACGGCGGGGGGTCGTTCTGCAAAGCGATTATGTGGCCAACCTTTTGGATGTGCATGACCAGGAATTGTTCACGCGCCAATTGGGCGAAGTCATGCAGGCGCTGGAAACGGATTTGGAAATCCGGCTGGCGCCCACCATCGGAGAAGGCGCGCGCGTCAAGATCAAGAACGGTCCGCTGCGCGGTGTTGAAGGCTGGGTGGAAAAGCGTTATGGAATGAGCGTGGTTTTGCTGCGGCTCGATTTTATCGGCCAGGCCGCGGCGGTGAAACTGGAGGCGACCGATTTGGAGATGGTTTAGTTTGTCACGTCCATAATTGCCGGTCAAGGGAACGGTATTGGACGGCTTCGGAAACGTGTTCGCTTAAGATTTTGTCCGAGCCGGCCAGGTCGGCGATGGTCCGCGCGACTTTGAGGATTCGATCATAAGCGCGAGCGCTGAAGTTAAGGTCGGCCATCGCATTTTTCAGCAGTTCTTTGGTGGCATCGTCGAGAGCGCAAAACTCTTTGAGTTCTTTCGGTCCCAGGCGGGCGTTGCATGTGATTCTTGGTTTGTGGGCAAAGCGTTTCTGCTGGATGGTTCGGGCGGCGATCACGCGCTGGCGGATTTGCGCCGAAGTTTCGCCGGTGCGTTCACCGCTGATTTCCCGGAATTTGACCTGGGGCACTTCCACGTGCAGGTCTATGCGGTCGAGGAGCGGCCCGGAGATTTTGCCGAGATAGTTTTGAATTTCGCGCGGCGAGTTTTTGCTTTCGTGCGGCATTTTGCCGTCCGGAGTCGGATTCATCGCGGCCACGAGCATGAATTGAGAGGGAAAGGTCATGGTCCCGGCGGCGCGCGAAATGGTGACGCGGCCTTCTTCGAGGGGCTGGCGCATGGTCTCAAGGACGTTGCGTTTGAATTCCGGCAATTCATCCAGGAACAAAACGCCGTGGTGGGCCAGCGAGATTTCGCCGGGGGTCGGATTCATGTTGCCGCCCAGGAGTCCGGCGTCGCTGGCGGTATGATGGGGGGCGCGGAACGGCCGCTGGGTGACGAGCGCCTGGCCGGGCTCGAGCAGGCCCATGATGCTGTGAATTTTTGTGGTTTCAAGCGCTTCGTTCAAAGTCAACGGCGGCAGGATGGTGGCGAGCCGTTTGGCGAGCATGGATTTTCCGGTGCCCGGAGGCCCGATGAGCAGCACGTTGTGACCGCCGGCGGCGGCAATTTCGAGCGCGCGTTTGACGTTTTCCTGTCCTTTGACTTCGGAGAAATCCACGTCATCGTCACCGTCCTGCTCAAAGATTTTCCGAATGTCCAGGCGGATGGGGTTAATTTTGATTTCGCCTTCGAGAAACTGCGCTGCCTCGCGCAGATTGCGAACGGGAATGACGCGCAAGCCTTCAACCACCGCCGCTTCAGCCGCATTTTCCGGAGGAACCAGGATGCCGGTCTTGCCGGTGGCCCGGGCGCATAGTGCAATCGGCAAAACGCCTTTGGCCTGGCGGACGGCGCCGGTCAAGGCCAACTCTCCCACGAGCACAAAATTCTCAAGTTGATCGGTTTCAATTTGTTCGCTGGCGGCAAGCATGCCGATGGCGATAGGCAGGTCAAAGCTGGGTCCCTCCTTTTTTATATCCGCGGGCGCGAGGTTGATGGTCATCCGGCCCATGGGAAAGGTGTAGCCTGAATTGTCCAGCGCGGTGGTGACGCGGTCCCGCGATTCTTTCACGGCCGCGTCCGGCAGGCCGACGATGACGATGAGAGTGTCGCCGTACCCGGCATTCACTTCCACTTCAACTGGATAGGCATCAATTCCATTGAGTGCGGCGGAACAGACTTTTGAAAGCATCGGCAAATGGTTAAAGTTGCACGGCGCAAATGCAACAGAGAATTTTTTGAAAACAATTAGGACGCGAAGGATGTAACCACGGATGGACAGACGGTGGGTTGAATGTTAAAAAGGTTAAATGGTTAAATCGGGAAAAACATCGAATCTGCCTTCGCGCAAGGCTACGGCAAGACAGGCATCGAACATCGAACGCTGAACGCCGAATGGCCGGCTATGGCGGGGACGCACACTTTTTTTGTGCCTAGGCCCGGCGGCGAGGAAACGAACGGAGTGGGTGAAAAAACTGCGGTTTTATTGGGAAAACTGAAGGTTTTTCGAGGGATGGTTTTTTTTGTGGGTCTGATTTCGTTGCGTGGCTGTGTGGATGTTTTGGACGTATCCGGGGGATTGGGCGGATCGGGATCGGAGGTCAGGTCGGAATCAGAGGTTGGAGGTCAGAGATCGGACGTCAGAGTTTTCAATTTAATTTAAGGGGAATTGTGCCGATAAGAGATAAAGACCGGAAGGGACGCAAAAATGCTTGAAAAAAGGTCAAAAGGGTGGGGCACAATAGCTTGTGTGCGGCAGGGTGCCATGTCCTTTTAGTGCTACCAATTGTCCTGATTAAGCATAGACAACCTGGTGAATGTTTTTTACTATTTCTTGAAGTGTTAAACTGTAAGCCAGAAGGGTTGAGCGAACTGGTTGCTTCGGGTGAAGGCAATGCTCTTTGGCCATTGAATTTGGCCAGGCAGTGCCTGAATTTTTTGAATGTGAGGCAGACGCTGGACCGTGGCCGACATTACGCTAATAAACAATTTAAGTTAAATTAATCTGTGGAAAAGACAATGCCACCTCGGATAAAAACGATATTGCTCGTTGACGACAACGACGACATACGCGTTTTAACCAAATGGTTTTTCGACAATGTCGGATACGTGGTGGACACGGCCCGAAGCGCGGAAGAGGCCCTGTCGCGGTTTGATCCCAAAACGCACGACTTGATTTTGACAGATAATTCGATGTCCGGCATGTCGGGAGCTGAGTTGGCGCATGTGGTCAAGATGCGATCTCCCTCCACGCTCATTGTGATGTTCACGGGCAATCCCCCCCAGGATCACTCCTGCATAGACACCCTGATCCCCAAGCCTGCAAGTTTACTTGACGTCAAAGAGGCGATGGATAAATTGCTAGGAACGGACGAAGGCCGTTCGTAAGCGATTCATCGGTTTTTTTCCGGAATAATCGCTTTTGGGCATTATTCGTGCTCAAAAGCGGGAGGGACAACAGGCAAATCGTTTAAACGGAAAGAACGAAACCGAACGGCATCGAATGTCCCAAAGATGCATTATAGGGTCCCTATTATGAATGGATTTAGGGGCAAAAAAGTAGTTTAATGAGACAGACATTGAACGTGTGTGCTCAGACAGAATCAATTAATACGAAAAAGGTATTAGTGTTGGCGCCACGGTTATTGAGATACCAAAGACCATAGCTATGCTTGGGGAAGACCATTTTAAACTGCGGTTGGTTCGATTGCAGCCTTCGGAGCAGTGGCTTAATCCGTCGTCCACGGACGATGAATTTACGTTTGTCTTTTTGAAGGGCGGGATTGGGAAATACATTTTTCCCAACGCCACGCAACGCTTGCTGGCGGGCAACATTTTGGTTTTTAGCAAGCATTCGGTGGGCAAATTGTACGCCGACGACAAAAGTGAATGCGTGTTTACGACCTTTTCCGTTTTATTTGAGCACTTGTTTCCTCTTTTTGCGGCGAACGAGATTGGGCTGCTTCACAATGTCATGTCCAATTTCAAGGCGGGGAGGATTTTTTCGCCGGGGAGCGTGGTGGCGGTGGAATGCCAACCGATCCTGGAAACCGCGTACACCCAGCCCCGGCTGCAGCAACGAAGCCAGTTATTGCGGATCGTGGCCTCGATTTTAGCGGACGAGTTCAAGAGCGTTCAGAGCCAGCGGGGCGGCATGGACTGGGCCGAGGACCACATGATTCAGGTTTTTGAGAAGCTGTCGTCCGCGGAATTGCTGAAACTCTCGGTGGACGAATTGGCCTCCAAATTCAGTTGCAGCCGGCGGCATTTGAACCGATTGTTTCACCAGCATTTTGGATTGTCCATCACGGCCCTGCGAATGGAGATACGGCTTTTAAAGGCGGTTTCGCTTTTGCGGAATCCGCGGGAGAAGGTTATCAACGTGGCGGAACAATGCGGATTCAATCATCTCGGCCTGTTCAACACGTGCTTTAAGAAACGCTACGGAACCAGTCCCGGCCAATGGCGAAAAATGCTTGTCAGCGGCGCTGAGGGCCAGCCGGCGAAGAAGAACGAGGGCAAACCCGCGTGCCCGCTTCATGCCAATGGGCTTTGCCCCTGGGGAGGCGGTCCGACGGAAGTCGTGCCGCCATCGGCAAATTCAGCGGGTTCGTCAAGAGCGGGTGTTGCGGCGAGCCTCAATCGCCGGGACGTGAATGCCGGAATTTCCCCCGCGGCCGCCCGGCCCGGCGCGTCGAGGACTCAACCAGGGAGCGCAGGTTAGACGTCCGAAGATGGCCACTATGAGAATGACGACGCGCAAAAGACAATCAAACTATCGTCTGGTGCTACTCACCGCGGTTTCTTCGGTGCCTTTAACCGCATTTCTCGCGGCCACGCAGGCTCGGGCGCAGGAGGGGATACTGGATGCCATGTCCAATGAATCTTTAAACGAGGCCCGGGTGAAGCAGGCGCAATCGTCCGATTACACGTTTAAAAGCGGCGATTTCCGAATGCTGGTGACTCCGGCCTTAAGCATGCAGTGGAACGACAACATCAACTGCACGGAAACGGGGAAAGAGGTTGATTTTATAATCCTTCCGACAGTGGGGGTGGCGATGACGTACCCGCTGACCACTCTGAATCTGCTCACCTTCAATATAACGGCCGGCTATGACAGGTATCTGTTACATCCGCATTTGAGTTCGTTGTATTTGGGGTCCGGCTCCTCATTGGCCTTCGATGTTTCGATCAAAGACATCCAGATTGATCTGCATGATCAATTTAGTTACTCGCAAGACGCATCGCAGAATCCGGACGTGGCCGGGACCGGCAGTTTCGGCACATTCCAGAACACGGCTGGTTTTTTAACCGATTGGAGCGTCGTGCGGAATGTGGATTTCACGGTGGGATACGATCATGAGAACACCGAGACGACCACTGCATCGTTCAACGACACTGATGGATCAACGGAGGTCGCCGATTCCAAAATCGGTTATAAATGGAATACAAAATTGACGACCGGCGTGGAGGGCACTGCTTCCTATACGCATTACGATCAGGCGGTCCTGGGCAATGACACTTCCTACAGCGGCGGTGTTTATGCGGACTGGCATCCTGACAATTTTCTTGAGGTCGAGCCGCGGGTGGGTTATTCCATCAATCAGTTTCAACAAACCAGCGCTTTGGAGACTCCCAGCCTGGATTCCTGGTATGCGGATTTGACGGTCACGCATCAAATTACCAAATTCTTCAGTTATTCACTGACCGCCGGGCACAATGTCAGTCCCGGGGTTGAGTCGTCAGCGAGCGAGTACTGGTCTGCCAATTTGGGTGTTTCGTGGAATTTTATCCGGAATTTTACACTTCAGCCGCAAGTCAATTTCGAGCATGGTACCCAGGGAGCCGGAACCACGGTACTGCCTCCGGGATTGACGAACCCCAATCTGCTGCCGTCCGGTGGTGAAACCTTTACCTGGTACGGTGGCAGTTTAGGACTCAATTATGATATTACGCGGCGATTCACGGTGGGCGTGAACTACCAGTTTACCTTGCGAACATCGTCGCTTTCCACTGGGGGATATACCCAAAACGTTATTGGAGTACAAATCACTTATCATGTGATATGAACCTAGATATGAATTTCCTATATCGGTCCAGGAACACCGCTAACGGACCGCTTGCTCACGCGCGCAGATCTGATTTGGCTGAGTGCCGCTTGTTCACGCGCGCGGCTCTGTTGGGCGATTGCAAAAAATCACGGAATCCGTCACGCCGGGCATGGCAATTGCTTCGGCGAGTTGTGGTGAGAATTCCAAATATTAGAGCGTTCCTGGCTGTCGCCGCGTTGTTCGCGGCGTTTCCCTCCTGTGTATTGGCCGCGGATTCCTCCAATTCCGTGCCGGACATGGCTGGCAGCGCTGCCTATGGTGGCGAAATTCCAACCAACGGCATGGGCGTTTTGGACGATCAATACAAACTCGCCCCAGGTGACACGATCAATTATCAGGTGCTCGAAGATGGAGATAATCCGCAAGTGATCACGGTCACCGACTCAGGGGACATCGAAGTTCCCTACCTGGGACGGTATCCCGCCGCGGACAAAACCTGCAAGGAACTTGCCTGGGATTTGAAAGCGGCTCTGCAAAAAAAATATTACTATCAGGCGACGGTCATTATTTCTGTGAACTCGATGATCAGTCACGGCGTAATTTATATCGAAGGCGCCGTAAAGACGCCCGGTCCTTTGGAAATGCCCAGGGATGAAGATTTGACCATCAGCAAGGCGATTTTGCACGCGGGCGGGTTTGACGATTTTGCGGATGGGAAACACGTCCGGGTCACCCGTAAGGCGGAGAATGGAACGAATGAAGTTCTCGTCGTGAATGTTTCTTCTATTCTCAACAAAGACCACACGGAGCGTGACGTGCCGGCCAGACCCGGCGACATGATTTTCGTTCCGGAAAAGACGTTTCGTTGGTAACCGACATGAATCAATTGCCTTCAATTCCGCCGCGCGACCCGGGCTTTCAGCTCGGCGCGCCGATGGACATCAGTGCGACCGCTACCCCGGCGCCAAAATTCCGGGTCAAGAAATATCTCCATATTCTGCGCAAGTTCTGGTGGATCCCTTTGGTCACTTTGATCCTTGCCCTGGGCGCGGCGGTCGCCGAATTCAAATCCGAGCCGCCGGAATTTGTTGCCACCGCCTCCATGTGGCAAACGGAAAAATTGAATTTGGGTTCTGGAGCCGAATTTGCCGAGGATCAACAAACCTATTTCGGGACATTGACGGCGGTGCTTCAGAGCGGGACCTTGCGCGATTTGGCTTTGCAGCGCCTGGCGGCGGCGGGCACCAATAACATTGCCGTGGACAAGAATGGAAATCCCATTGACGTGGAGATCAGCGTATCGCAGGCGCCTGGAAGTGAAGTGTTTGAGGTCCAGGGCATCAGTCTTAATTCCGTCTTTACTCCCATTTATCTCAATGCCCTTATTGATTCCTATTTGGATTACAAGAGGACGGCCCGCAAGGACATTTCTGATGTCACGCTCAATTCCATTTCCGACCAACTCGCCCGCCTGGGAGAAGATATGAAAAGTGATCAGGCGATTTTGACGCAATACGAGGAAAGCAACAACATCGTCGTTCTGGAACAGGACAACCAGGTTGGCGGAACTTACCTGGCCACGCTGCGGACCGAACTGGCGGATTATCAGTTGCAGAGCAACGTCCTCAGTGCTGTCGCGCTCGAAAAGGGGAATTCTTTTTCCTACGAAACCACGAACGTGGCAAATTCTCTATTTGAGCAGGTCGCTGGCAATCAGACGGCTTCATCCCCCGTCTCCCAAAGCGAGATGGAATTCCAGCAAATTGAAACGCTCAAGTTTCAGCGCGCAAAATTGGGCAGATATTTGCGGCCGGACCATCCAAAAATCGTGGACCTGGACAAGCAAATCGCCGAAGCGCAAAATCTCCTGGATGTTTACAAAACGCAAAATCAGCAGGATCTTGCCACGGCTCGCCAGGCGCTCCAAATCCGCATGGATGGCGTGGAGAATGCCATTGCCTATTGGGAAGGCAGGGTCAATTTTGATAGCGCGCGCATCGCCGAGGCTGAAGATCTTAAGGCCAACATTACCCGAAACCAGTCTATGTTTGACGAGCTGACCACCCTGATGAATAGTGTGGACATCACCAAGAACATAGACCAGGACCCCCTCGCTATTTTACAGCGCGCTTCAGGCTCTACGCACTCTTATGCCAAACTTAAAAGCAATATTCAGATGGCGTCCTTCGGTGGCCTGGCCCTCGGTTTGGGAATAGTTTTTCTGATCGCCTGGCGCGACGACCGTTTTTCTTCCGTAGTTGAGGTCAACGAGAGGGTTGGAGACAGCGTGGTCGGCCAGGTGCCTGAGATTCCCGAACTTCGCCACGGGGCGCCCGCCGGGTTGCTCGCCAACGGTTCCGACCAGCATATGTATGTGGAATCGTATCGCAGCCTTCGTTCGGCGTTGTTGTATTTTGCCGTGGACGGCGTCCGCCCAAAGGTGCTGCTGATCACCAGCGCGGTGCCGGATGAAGGCAAATCCACCATTGCTTCGAATCTCTCCTGTGCCATGGCGCTGGGCGGGTCGCGCGTGCTCCTGATTGACGCCGATTTGCGCAAAGGCGCGCTGCACGAGGTCATGGGGTTGAAAGGCAAACCCGGCCTGGCCGACCTCTTGCTCCAGCCGGGTGACCTGGATAAAATCATCCAGTCGAGTCCCATGCCCAATCTTTCCTTCCTGGCGCGTGGAAGCGGCCAGCGCAATCCCGGTGACTTGTTTGTGTCCCGCGCCTTTGACAGTATTCTGGCAAAGGTGCGCGAACAGTACGATTATGTGATCATTGACACCAGCCCGGTATTCGCCGCGGACGACGCGACCACTCTGGCGCCCAAGGCTGACGGCACATTGTTTGTGGTGCGCAGCCGATTTTCGCGGTCCGGGATCGTCAAGGAAGCGCTCGACTTGCTGTATCAGCGACAAGCCGCCGTGTTGGGATTGATTTTGAACCGGACCGATGCCAACGACCGGTCCTATCACTATTACAAATATTCGGAATACCATAAAGTGGCGGAGATGTGAGTTGGTGGTTGTTTGGGCGGTCAATTGCAAATGGTTTGGGCGAGGCGTCCAAACCGACACGCGGGCGCGTGTGCTCCCCGTGCAGAACAGAAAATGACAACGAAACGATGTAAATCCGCAAGCGGAAAAGCGCTTGCGAATTGACCGGGACGGAGTCTGCCGGAGAGAGAAGACGAGAAGGCGGAGGTCAGAGAGTTCAAAAATCTGTGCAATTGGGAGATTTGCGGATTCCGATATTTTCCTGTTTCCTTTTTAATTGAATCAATGAATAAACTGTTGGTTACCGGTTCGTCCGGACTGATTGGGTCGGAAGTCGTCGAACATTTCTGTAAACTTGGCTGGGACGTTCATGGAGTGGACAACAACATGCGGGCCGACTTTTTTGGCGCCGGCGGGGACACCCGCTGGAACCAGAAGCGTCTCCTGGCCACGCACAAGAACTTTCGCCATCATGAATTGGATATTCGCAACCGGGCGGGTGTGGACGAATTGATTTCCACGGTGAAACCGGCGTTGCTCGTTCACGCTGCGGCCCAACCCAGCCACG
>JASHPN010000188.1 GCA_030038175.1 Verrucomicrobiia bacterium | reverse complement strand
TGGCGCTGGCGTGCGCGGTCAAGGGCGGCGAGGAGATCGCGATCATTGGGCATACGGATTGCCAGGTGGCGCACACCACCACGATGCAGTTGCTGGAACGGTTGAAGGAACTGGGCGTGGACCGAAGCCGGTTGCCGGAAAATCTGAATGAATTCTTTGGTTTGTTCGCCACGGAACGCCAAAACGTCATTAAGGCGTGTGATTTGGTGCGGCAAAGTCCGTTGATCAGTCCGAAGATTCCCGTGCATGGATTGCTGGTGGACGTCAATACGGGAAAGCTGGACTGGCTGGTAAACGGTTATAACACGCTGCCAGCGCAAGCGCCTCAGCCGGCGGCTGGAACCATGTCGCATCTCGGGGCGGCACTTGGCTCGCCGGGATCACTCGGCGATTTCAAGTTCGGCGAGATGAAATTTCCGGAAATGAAGATTGGCGAATGGGTTTCGACCAAAGCCGGAGAAATTGGGGCGAAGGCGCAGGCGGAGATCCAGAGCATTGAAGCCGCCGCGCAGGAGAAGATCCCGCCGGCGATGGCATCAGCCGAAATGACGGCGGAACAAGCAGCGGAGTTTGCCAAAACGCACTGGCCGAAAACGCCGCCGCCGCCGAAAATTCCATCGCCTCCGCCGATTCGGCCGAGGCTGACAGTGAAGAGGGGGTAGAGGAGATAGAGCAGGGCGACGTCTGGATTGGTGGGAATCGTTGGTATAATCCGAGTCTTAATTCGAACGATGTTCCTTCACCATGAATCTATAATTCCTGGCCTTCTCTCCACGAACCGGGCGGAGCGCGGCTGGTCCCCTTTTACCCCACACAGCCGCGCTCCGGGCGCTCAAGGTCATGGTCCCAATGCGTCCGAACAATCGGAAGGGTCTTTCCACGAACCGAATTTGGGGCGCGGTCCCGCGACGGGAGGGACCACTTCGGCGTCCCTTGACATCGGACGTTGAAGCGACCCCGCCTCTGCGGGGTCGCACCCCGGTTCATGGCCTCGATACGCGTCCAATTGGGAGGCTCGGGGCCCCTGTGAGCCGGAGGGCGTTTTCGTTCGAAGGACTCTCCCTCACCCCCGGATTTCGCCCGCTGGGAGAGAGAGAATTATCGGCCGGCGGCTGAAATCCTGGGCGATTAAATGGGTTCGACCGTGAACGCGCCCTTCTGAAACCGACGCCCAAACAAACTATGGCCGAGTATGGGGGTAATTGACTATCCTGTGTGCTCTCGATTTGAAATTCATGAAATCAGTTCAGGCGGTCCTCTGCATATCCATGCTGGCGGCGCAGGCGGCTTCGGCCAAGGGTATCAACGGCGAAATAAAGGATGATTCCATCGCCTGGCATTGGCAATTGGCGGGCGGGAAATTTCAATCTTTCCAGGCAGATGACAGGGTCAATGGAGGAACACTTTTGTTTTCGGGCAATTGCTATGAACTGGTCCTGGGCGACGGAACGGTTTTGAAATCCTCGGATTTTCAGTTGGACGGCGTCCCGAAGATCCAAAAACTAAAGCGCGAGCCGGCGTCGCCGGTTGCGGCCGATCATTTTTCCGGCGAACAGTTCGTGGCGGATTTTTCCGCGCCGCACGAGAATCTTTTGGCCGAATGGCATATGATTTTGCGCAAGGGATCGAGTTATCTTCGTGAGGAATTGGTCCTTCATGCTGCGGGCGGGGATGTTCCGATCCAGGAGATTGTTTTATTGGACAAACGCATACCCGGCGCCAGAACGGTTGGAACGGTGGACGGATCGCCGGTGGTGGCGGGCGATTTCTTTTTCGGTTATGAACAGCCGATGGCGCAAAACACGGTGGGTTCCAACGGCGTTGTCCGATGCAGTTTCCTTCGCAATGCCATTTTGAAGGACGGTGAAACGCTGACGCAAAGCTGCGTGATGGGCGTGGCGCCGGCCGGCCAGATGAGGCGCGGTTTTCTGGCTTACCTGGAACGCGAAAGGGCGCATTCGTATCGCCCGTTCCTGCACTACAATTCCTGGTATGATATCTCCTGGGCAGACCGAAAGTTTGACGAAGGCGAAAGCGTCAATGCCATCCGGGAAGTGGGGATGGAACTGGTCAAAAAGCGCGGCGTGACGGTGGATTCATTTTTGTTTGATGACGGCTGGGATGACGACCGGACGCTTTGGGGCTTTAATCGCGGGTTTCCGAATGGATTCACGCCGTTGCAGGATGAAGCGAAAAAATTTCACGCCGGAATTGGCGTTTGGATTTCACCGTTTGGCGGTTATGGCGAGCCGAAGGCGGAGCGGATGCGTTATGCGAGCCAATTCGGTTTTGAAACCAATGCCAGCGGTTTTTCGCTGGCCGGCCCGAAATATTATAAGCGATTTCGCGACATTTGCCTGGAAATGATTCGGGAATACGGGGTGAATCAGTTTAAATTTGACGGCCTGGCCGCAGGCGGAAAGGCCGGCGCCGACGGTTTGACGCGGGACGGGGACGCGATGCTGCGGCTCACCGGCGATCTGCGGCGCGCCGAGCCTGGCATTTATATCAATCAGACGACGGGAACGTGGCCATCGCCGTTCTGGCTGCTTTACGTGGACTCGACATGGCGCGGCGGCATGGATCATTCGTTTATGGGCAAAGGTTCGTGGTGCCAGCAATGGATGACGTACCGGGACGCGCAGACTTACCAGCGCGTGGTGCAGGCCGGTCCGCTTTATCCGCTGAGTTCGCTGATGCTGCACGGAATCATTTACGCGACGAATGCGTTTCATTTGAGCCGCATGAGTGATGAGGATTTTGCGGACCAGGTGCGCGCGTTTTTCGGCAGCGGCACACAATTGCAGGAGCTTTATATCACCCCGGCGCTTCTGGATGAAACGAATTGGGACAACCTGGCCGAGGCCGCCAAATGGTCGCGAGCGAATGCGGACGTGCTGGCGGACACGCATTGGGTGGGCGGCGACCCGGCCAGGGGAGAAATTTATGGCTGGGCTTCGTGGTCGCCGCATAAAGCGGTGCTGGTTTTGCGAAATCCTGATGACCGGGCGGCCGATTTCGCAGCGGACGCGGCGAAAGTTTTCGAGCTGCCGCGGGGCGCGCGGGAGACCTATCGGCTGCATAGCGCGTGGCGGGCGGATCGCCGCCTGCCTGAGGTTCGGCTTCGGGCCGGCGTGCCGCATTTAATTCATTTGCAACCTTTTGAAGTTTTGACACTGGAAATCCAATGATGAACGAGCATGCGAAACATGACGTGCGCGCCGTGGCGCGTGAATTCCAAATCCCCGGGGATTTTCTGAGCGCGGCGACGCACGGGAGCGGCCATATCAACGACACATACTGCGCGGTTTTCAACCAGCGCGGAACGCCCGCCCGCTACATTTTGCAGCGCATCAATCATCGCGTATTCAAAGATCCCGCCAAACTGATGCAAAATGTGCACCGGGTGACCGAACATCTGGGAAGGAAAATCGCAGACGAACCAGACGCCGGCCGGCGAGGGTTGACCCTGATTGCAACGCGCAATGGAAAGGCGTGTCACTGCGACGGGGACGGGAATTTCTGGCGCGCTTACATCTTTATCGAAAACGCGCACACGTATGATGTCGTGGAATCGCCGGAGCAGGCTTATGAGGCGGCCAAAGCGTTCGGCCGATTTCAAAAACTGCTCGCGGATTTGCCGGCGCCGCGGCTGCACGACACCATTCCGGGATTTCATGACACGCCGAGGCGATTTGCCGCGCTGGAAACGGCAGTTGGAGCAGACGCGGTCAATCGCGCGAAACTGGCGAAGGCGGAGATCGAGTTTGCTTTGAAGCGCAAGGCATTAACACGCCAACTGCTGGACGCGAACCTGCCGGAACGCGTGACGCATAATGATACGAAGCTTAATAACGTCATGTTTGACGACGCAACTGGAGAAGGGATCTGCGTGGTGGACCTGGACACGGTGATGCCGGGGCTGGCTCTCTACGATTTTGGGGATATGGTCCGCGCAACAACGAGTCCGGCCCAGGAAGATGAGCGTAATTTGTCGAAAGTTACGATGCAATTCCCGATGTTCGAGGCCCTGGCGCGGGGATATTTGGAATCCGGCTCGGATTTTCTGACCGGCGCCGAGAAAAAGCTCATGGCCTTAGCCGGAAAGCTCATCACATTTGAAATCGGGACCCGTTTTCTGGCGGATTTTCTGGCGGGCGATCTTTACTTTAAAATTCACCGGGAAAACCATAATCTCGACCGTTGCCGCACACAGTTTAAGCTTGTGGAAGAGATCGAGCGGCAGGAAGAGCATATGAATCAATTTATTGAATCCATCACGGACGGGACCCATGCGGCGAGGTCCGCGCGCAAACCTCGGAAACCAAATGTCAAAAATTAAGAAAGCGGCTCGTATCGCAAAGCGGCCCGCATCGCCAGGCGGTTTCTCGAATAAGCGCATGGCGCGACCGGGCAAAAAGGATATTTCATTGGAAGTGGATTGTCCGGCGCTGCCGTCGTGTGACTCGCGAGAGCTCAAGGCGGTCCAGAAGGCCTTTCAATCGGCGCGGCCGATTCCCTTCAGGCAGGCATGGCGCCCGCGGAAAGAAAGGGCGTTTATGCCGGGATTTGTCCGCGTGGGCTGGAATGAGGGCGCGCTGCTTGCTTTTGCGGAATTGAGCGACGTTGAGATTTCGACGCGCGCAGACGGGCCGAACCAGCGCCTGTGGGCATTGGGCGACGTGCTGGAGCTTTTCCTGCAGCCCGCCGGCCAATCAGCCTACGCGGAATTTCAGGTTGCGCCGAATAATTGCCAATTGCAGTTGGTCTTTCCGGACGCTAAGGCGGTGATCAAGGCGCGAGCGGCGAATGATTTCAAGCCCTTTATGATTTGGAGCAAGAGTTTCCAGTCCAGGACGTGGGTCAGGCCGGCGGAACAGCGATGGTATGTGTTCGTCAAAGTCCCTCAAAATCTGGTTTGCGAACGGCACAAACCCCTGCAAGGACAACGGTGGCGATTTTCGTTCAGCCGTTTTGATTATACGGGCGGCAAACGCGTTGCGTCGTCCACGTCCCCGCATCAGGGAACTGAATTTCATTCCCAGGAAGAATGGGGGGCGCTGCGCTTTGTATGAAAATTTTAGTGACCGGCGGCGCAGGTTTTATCGGCAGCCATATCGTCGAGCACTTCCAGGGCAGGGCCGAAGTGCGGGTCCTGGATAATCTGCGATCCGGGTTCAAAAAAAATTTAGCGGGCCTGCAACACGATCTCATCGAAGCCTCGATTTTGGATCGGACGGCGTTGCGCCGGGCCATGGAAGGGGTGGATTTTGTTTTTCATCTGGCGGCCATGGTGAGCGTGCCGGAGACGATGCAAAAGCCTGTCGAGTGCAATGAGATCAACTCCACCGGAACGCTGCTGGTGCTCGAAGAGGCGGCCAGGGCGAAGGTCAAAAAAGTCGTCTTCAGCAGTTCCGCGGCGATTTACGGGGACAATCCCGTCGTGCCCAAGTTGGAAACCATGCTGCCGGAGCCAAAAAGCCCGTATGCGGTGACCAAACTCGATGGCGAGTTTTATTGCAAGATGTTTTCCGAGGTCCACGGGCTGCCCACCGTGTGCCTTCGCTATTTCAACGTGTTCGGTCCGCGCCAGGATCCAAAGAGCCAATACGCGGCCGCGGTTCCCATTTTTATTGCGCGAGCGGTGAGGAATGAGTCCATCACGATTTACGGGGATGGCAGCCAAACGCGGGATTTTATCTTCGTCAAGGACGTGGTCGCGGCCAACGCCTGGTTTGCGACGCAAGACAACGCGATGGGTGTTTTCAATGTCGCCGGCGGAACGCGGATCACGATTTTGGAACTGGCCAAAAGAATCTGCCGGTTAACCGGCTCGACTTCGGAAATCCGGCACACGAGCGAACGCGCCGGAGACGTCAAACATTCGGTTGCGTCAATTGAACGATTGCGGGCGGCGGGTTTCGATCCGGCGGAAAGACTGGAGGAGAATTTGAAGAAGACAGTGGAGTTCTTCAGAGTGGCCTCACAAAAACCGTTCTAAGGGATCGCTTCACTTCGCCATGCCCTTTGCCAGGAGTCAAGATGGCTATTGATTCCCAATTCATGCAGATACTCTAAATCGAGCGTGCTGGCGGGCATGTCGGCCACGGAGAGTTTGATCGAGGAGGCAAGCACGTTACCGATGTGCAAAGCGGTGAGGGGCGAAAATGCTTTTTGCGCGGCGGTGCGGGGCCGATGATGAAGCGCAATCGCCTCGACGACCGGCACCGGCAGACCCCAAAGCCCCAATAAAAATCCGCCAATGTCCGAGTGGTCGGCGCCAAACACTTCGCGTTCGGCTGCGGCAAGGGAGATCTTTTTCTCATGGGCGAGATTTAGGATCTGCCGATAGTCTTCGGTGAGATTGGCGGCAAAGACGAGTTTGCCCAGGTCATGCAACAATCCCGCGGCGTAGGCTTCGTCGGCGAGTTTACGATCTGCATCCTCGTGGATGGCAACCATTTTAGCGGCCCGGGCGGCGACCAAACAGTGTTCCCACAACGATTCCACGGAGAAGCCCGGGAGCGTGGTTTCTTCAAGCTCGGAAAAGGCATTGGCACAAAGCGCGAGCGATTTGATGGTCTCCGTTCCAAGATAGGCAACCGCCTCGTTAGGGTCCGCGATTTTATGGCCCAGCCCAAAAAAGGCCGAATTGACGAGCTTGAGGATTTTGGCGGTCATGGCGCCGTCCCGTTCAATAATAGCCGCGATGGTTTCGACATCGGTTTCGGGGTCCTGAAGCGCCTCAATCATTTTGGAATACAACGCCGGAACACTGGGCAGAACCACACATCGTGTGATCAATTGCCGAAGCGTGTCACTCTTCATCGAGCGTTCCAGTTCCGCGGCGCGCCGGACGGTCATTTTGAGCGCTTCCGCATCGCAGGGTTTGGCCAGGTATTGATGGGTGGAGCCGACACACTTTAGAATGAGTTCGCGATCGGCGTAGCCGGACAAAATAAGGCGCACGGTTTTCGGATAGCGCTTCATGACCTCGTTCAGCAGTTCGGCGCCGTTCATTCCAGGCATCCGCATGTCTGAGACAATCACATCAAAAGGAGCGGTCGCCATCAGGTTCAGCGCTTTTGCGCCGCTATCCACAAATTCCATGTCCCATTCGTTCCGCATGGGATATAAAAGGCGTTTCAACCCGCGCAACGCGAGATCCTCATCATCTACGAAAATGATCCGTGTCTTCATATCCTGGCTTTTGGCTCCGAGCGGTTATCGGGTATTGGTGCGGGCGGGCTCAGAGGGAGGCGAATAATAAAACAGGTGCCTTGGCCGGTTTCGGTTTCAAACCGAAGAACGCCGGCGTGTTTTCTGACGATCACGGAATGCGCCAGCGTCAAGCCTTGCCCGGTTCCTTTTCCGACGCCTTTGGTGGTAAAAAACGGTTCGAAAATATGATGCCTTATTTTTTCCGGAATGCCGGCGCCATTGTCACGCACGCGCACTTCGGCCCAGTCGCCGTCCTGGCGCGTGCTGACGGTGATGGTTCCTTTCCGTTGGCCGCCCGAGAAGGCTTCGGTGATGGCGTGGGCCGCGTTGACCAGGAGGTTAAGGACCACCTGGTTGAACTCGCCAACAAAGACCGGCACCATGGGAAGGAGAGGATCCAATTCGGTCACCATGTCCGCGACGTGCTTCCATTCGCTACGCGCGACCGTGATGGTTGTTTCGATGGCATGGTTCAGATTGGTTGGCTCCGGTTTATTGTTATTGGTGCCCGGATGGGAAAATTCCTTCATGGCGCGAACGATTTTACTAATCCGTTCGGTTCCCTGGAGCGCTTCGTCTATGGCAACGGGGATTTCTTCAATCAGGAACTTAAAATCGGTTGTCCCGATCATTTCCTGAAGGGAATCCAGTTGTGATCGCGACAGGCTGCCGGTTTTTAAACCGGGAAAAAACGTTTCACAGGAATTTACTAATTGGGTGATTTTGGGAAATGATTCCTGAAGAAACCGCAAATTGTGCTCGGTGAATTGCGTTGGCGTATTGATTTCATGCGCGATGCCGGCGGCCAGTTGCCCAATGGCCTCCAGTTTCTGTGCCTGCCGCAGTTGCAGCTCCATCTGTTGGCGCTGTTCTTCCGCGCGCCGTCGCTCGGTGATGTCGCGCGCGACGCAAAAGAGCAGGCGATCGGCCGGCGACCACGAGGCCGACCACGACAGATAGACCGCCGCGCCGTCTTTGCGCAGATAACGATTGTCAAAGTGCAGCACCGTGCGGCCTTGCATCACGGAACCCGCCTCCTGTTCCGTTCCGCGCGCATCGTCCGGGTGCATGAAGGTCGCGAATTTTTGCCCCTCCATTTCATGGGGTTCATAGCCCAGAACCCGCTTCGAAGCCGAACTGACTTCCACAAAACGAAATTGCTCATCAATGGTGCAAATCATGTCCAGCGAATTGGCCATGATCAGTTCATTCATGTGCCGGGCCGCGTCTCGTTCCCGGCGATTCGCCACGTCCTTCAGGGAACGTTCCAGGACGGGGACAATCCGCCGCAGATTGCGTTTGAGCACATAGTCATCGGCCCCAAATTTCAATGACTCGACGGCAACGTCCTCACCGATTTCACCGGAAACGATGATGAAAGGGATTTGCAGCTTGCATTCCCGAAACACCTGAAAGGCAGACGCGGCATTGAAGGCCGGCATCACACAATCGCAGAAGACGACCTCCCATGGTTTATCGCGAAGCGCCGCCCGCATGGCGTCCTCGGCCTGGACGCGTTGAAACTCCGGGTTATAACCGCCGCGGCGCAAGGATTCGATGAGCAATTCGGAATCCTGTTCAGAATCTTCCACGAGGAGGCATTTTAGCGGTTTTTGCATTTAGATTTTGCCGTTTTCTGCGGCGACCGGCAGGACTGCCGGCTTAAGAGTAAAAAAGAAGGTTGCGCCTTCATTGAGCCGTGCTTCAGCCCAGGTGCGCCCGCCATGGCGCGCGACGATGCGCCGAACATTGGCCAGGCCGATCCCGGTGCCCTCAAACTCGTCCGGTCCGTGCAATCGTTGAAAGACACCAAACAATTTGTCCGCGTATTTCATGTCAAAGCCAACGCCATTATCGCGGACAAAAATCACGATTTCATTTTCCGCGTTCCCGGCGCAGCCGATTTCAATTTCCGCCACCTCGCGTGTGCGGGAATATTTCACGGCATTCAGAATCAGGTTGCTGAAAACCTGCCGGAGCAACGACGGGTCGCCCTGGGCCGGCGGCAAGGGAGTCCTTTTCCAGGCGATTTTGCGTCCGGCCATTTCGGGCTGCAGATCCTGAAGGATTCTCTCGACCAACTCCTGGAGGTCAACCGGGATCTGCCGCATTTCGATCCGGCTGTTCCGCGAAAAATCCAGCAAATCGGCAATCAACTGTTCCATTTGCCGGGCAGCCTGGGTAATTAAATCGAGATACCGTTTCCCCTGCGTCGAAAAGGACGGTTCGGTTTGGGCCAGCAACTGGGTAAACCCGCCAATATGGCGCAACGGGGCGCGCAAATCGTGCGAAACGGAGTATGAAAAAGCCTCGAGTTCTTTGTTGGCCGCTTCAAGCTCGGCCGTCCGTTCTTCCACCCGCCGGGAGAGCGCGACATTCTCCAACCGCAATCTTCGGACGGCCAAAGCTCGATCCAGGACCGGGAGGATGGCGCTCAATTTGAATGGTTTGAGAATATAATCCAGGGCGCCCGATTTCATCGCTTCAACGGCGGTCGCGATGGTTCCTTCACCGGTCATGATGATGCAGACGAGATCGGGACTTTGCTTCCGGGCGGCCTGGAGCAGCTCGATGCCATTCATTTCGGGCATCATTAAATCGCTCAAGAGCAAGTCAAATTCAGATTTTCCCAATTCCGCCAGCGCAGGTTTGGGCGAAGAATAGCCAACGGTTTCATACCCGTGATCTTTTAGCGTGTTGCACAGCGCTTTCATTTGCGCGGTTTCATCGTCCACGATCAATATTTTTGGCGGCGGGATTTCAGCCATAACGTCTTAAGATTTGGTTGAAGATAACGTTTGGGCCAGGGCTTCGCGCAAATCGCGAAGTTTGGGCGGTTTGTTCAGAACGTGGTTCACGTGCGCGGGAATGTCGCCCTCGGCGACCAGTCTCTGGCCCCAGCCGGTCAATAAAATGACCGGGGTGGAGGGGGAAATGCCCTTGATGGCGCTGGCCACCTGGCGTCCGTCCACGTAGGGCATGCCCAGGTCGGTGATGACAGCGGCAAAGGGTTCCTTTCTTTCATAAGCATGGCGAAAAGCCGTGATGCCCTCCTGGCCGCCTCCGGCCGTGACAATGACGTGACCGTCTGTCTCCAGCGTGTCACGCAGCGATTTTATTAACAGCGGGTCGTCGTCCACGACCAGAATCCGCAGCCGGCTGGGAACAACAAATGGCGCCGCATCTTTAGCCGGTGCGCCGGCGGGCATCGCCGGTACAGGAAAATTGATTCGAAAGGTAGTGCCTTTGCCCGGTGCGCTTTCAATTTCAATATCCGCATTATGCCGCCGGACAGTGCCATAGACCATAGCGAGGCCCAGGCCGGTCCCGCGCTCGCCCTTGGTGGTGAAAAAAGGTTCGAGGCATCGCTTGCGCACGTCTTCGTCCATGCCGATGCCGGTGTCCGTGACTTCCACCTGGGCCAGGCGCGCCGGCTTTCCCGAAATTTTTGTTCGCAATGCGAGCGTCCCTCCATTGGGCATGGCGTCAACCGCATTAAAGATCAAATTGACCAGCGCCTCGCGAATCTCGCTTTCCACCCCCATCACCGGCGGCAGCGCCGCGGCCAGGTCGGTCTCAATCTTAATGAAGATACCGCGTTGTTGCGGCATATCGCTCCAGCGCGCGCGAGAGAGGTCAATCACCTGTTGGATCATTTGATTGAGATTCACGGGTGTGAGCGCCAGTTGCTGTTCGCGCTGGCGGTAAAATTCTCTCATCCGCGCCACGGTATGGGAAACGTCTTCAATCGCGTGTTGAATCGTGCCCAGGTAATCACGGGCGCGCGCGCTGAGGTTCGGCTCTTTTTCAAGAAGCGATTCCGTATAAAGCGCCACGGGAGAGATGGCGTTGTTGATGTCATGGGCGATGCCGCTGGCCATTTGGCCCAGGGCTTTAAGGCGTTCCTGTTGCATGACTGCCTGCTGGGTCTGGCGCAAATCGTCATAGGCCTGTTGCAGGGCTTCATAAAGCTGGGCCTGATGCGCCGCCAGCGCCACATGGCCGCTCAATTGCTTCAAAAATTCGCAGTCACCGCTGCTGAAGCCTTCGGTCTGTTTCCGCGCGGCAATGAGAGCGCCAAAGACCTTGCTTTCCACCAGCAGCGGCGCGGCGACAAATGAACGCAAACCGGCCTGGGCGAGCCGTTGGGGAAACGGAAATTTTGCCCCGCTGACGTCAGACTCATAGACCAGCCGCCCGCGAACGCATTGGGAAAGGCCGTTTTCATCAATGGGGACTCGCGCCTCCCGGCTCAACCCCAGTTGCGTGGCCAGGGCCGCGCCACTGGTTCCCAGGCCGACGACCGTCAGAACATTGGCGTTCTGCTCATAAAGACAGATGCAAATCAAATCAATCGGCAGGTTGTCTTCCAAAGTGCGAATGACGACCTGAAAAATGCTTTGCAAATCCAGCCGTTCGCTGATGGCGCGGGTAATACTGTGGAGCAATTCCAGCCGGGCCAATTGCGATTGCACTTTTCCTTCCGCGCCTTTGCGTTCCGCAATTTCTCCCCGCAAAGCCTTGTCTCGTTCCTCGATGCCGGCCAGCAACTGATTGAATGCCTCCGTGAGCAAACCGGTTTCATTGCTGTCCTGGGCCGGCACCCGAACCGTGTAATCTTTCCGTTGGGCAATGTTCCGAACGGCTTCCGCCAGAACCAGGATCGGGCCGGAAATCGGCTTTTGCAACGGCGCGGCCAGCAGGACTGCCACCAGACAGGAACCCAGCAAGACCAAAAGCGCAACGCCGGCGGACACCCGCAGGCGATTATACATTCCCTTCAATTCCGTTTGAAGATAGATGGTGCCAATCTGTTTGCCGTTAAGAATTATTGGGTGAAACAATGCCAAATGCCCCAGTTCAAAATAGTGGCCGGCGGCGGGTGGATGGGCGGGAAGCTGGACGCCGGAGCCGGATTGCACGTAATTGGCAAATTCGTTTCCGTTCGCATCGTAGAGACAAGCCGCCGAAACATACGGTTCGGACTGCAAGGTGCTCAAGGTTTGCTGGGCGGAATTTTCATCCTGAAACGCAAGGGCCGCGCGGGTGTTTTTCCCAATGACATCCGCCAGAACGATGCTGTCTCTTACCAGGGTTCTTCGGAAATCAAATAATTGATAGGCGGCCAAAACGCCGCAGGCCAGGAGCAATACGGCTGAGCAGGTCAATAAAATCACCAGGGTGATCTTTCTCTTAAGAGGGAGTTTTTTCAGCCAGTTCATTTGTCCTCCTTTGCCGATTGGACGATCTTTCCCAGGCTCAACAATTGAGCGCTGATTTTGAGTCCGTCACTTTGCGCGACGCCCGGATTGATCTCAAACCGCACTTTGGTCCCCGCCAGGTAAAAATTAATGCCTCCGCCACGTTCCGCAAAGCCGTCCACTTCGCTCACCGTCAGAATGGGTTTGGAATCCAGCGCCGACAGGATTTCGGCAACGTGTTTTCTTTCCGATTTGCTGACAAAAATCATCTGGCAATTTTTCAGGTCCGCAACATTTTGCGAGCGCTCGACGATGATTTTGTGGTTATCAATGGTTTCACCCTGGATGGTCGCGTCCAACGCCCCGCTGAAGGGGTCGTCGCCCAGCACGCCGATGCAAAAGGGGGCATTAGTGCCGGGAAAGGCGCCGGACGGCCAGTTTACAAATTGGGCGAAGTTAAAAAGAAACGCTGCCTTGATTTGATATTCTTTGGATTGCGCCGGCGCGTTCATTGGCGCAACTACCAGCAGAAGAATGTAAAACCAACTGGCGATGGAACTTCTTTTGGACATATTGCGGCTACCAGCGAAAGGTTACCTTCCCATAGACGCTGCGCGCAATTTCTTCCGTGTCCGGTCCCGGAAAACCGTACTCTAAATGTTGAGCGTGAAGGAGGTTCTGGCCGACGATGGAAAATTCGATGTGTTTGGTTGCCTGCCACGCCAGGCGCGCGTCCATTTCAAAATAGCTGGGAACGGTGGCCAGCGTCGCTCCACTGTTGATTGTCAATTGATCAATCCAGCGGCCGGCGAGGTCAAATTGCGTGTGATAAGGGAGGTCCATTGAGGAACGAAGGAAAACCTGGTTCTCGGGATCGGCGGTTTCATTGAAACCGTCGTTGATGTCCTCGTCGCCTGGTTTCACATAAATATTTTCCTGCAGGAAATTGTAGCCGCCATGCAAACGCCACCAGTCGAGAATTTGGTAATCCATGCTTAATTCAAAACCCCAGGTTTCGCCCTTGAGATTGTTTTGGAACACAAAGGGAATGATTGTTCCGGGGGTAATGCCGGTGCTGCGAATATGATCGTAATAATTGAAATAACTGGAAAGGGACGCTGAGACTTTTTGGCCAAATTGCGCGCGGTAACCCAATTCAAAGGCGATTTCCGATTCTGAAACAAAATTCGTATTGCCTTTCAAAAACGGAACCCCAGGGATGATCGAGGGTATATTTTCGGCTTCATCTACCCGCGACGGCGTGCTCACCGCGCGCGAGACAGCGCCCCAAACCATGTGGTTAGAGGTTATATTCCACTGCAATCGCCCGCTCGGTTCAAACTCAAACCCCGTGTAGTAATTATGTTCGAGTTTTGAGCCCAGGGTAAAAAACAGATTTCTCCCGAGACTGATTTCGTCCTGGGCAAATCCGCTGTACAGGTTTTGGTCCATAGTTCCGGGAACGAAAGCCAAAGCCGGCGCGGCGATATCCTCTTCATGGGTGAAACGATATCCGAGCCCCCACACGATGTTATTGCGGTCGCCCAGATGAAACCGGTGCTGAAAATCCACGTCATACGTGTCCAGATCATCAAATAAAGTCCCGGCCGGCTTCAATATGATTGGAGACGTGTTTCCCGGAATGGGATCCGCCAAATAGGTCTGCTCGTAATAGGTTTGCAGGCTCATGTCGGAATCATTCTCGAAGGTATGCGACCAGCGCCCGAGAATATTGCCGCCGTCGGTGTGGGCCTGACCCCCGGTCGTTACAAATTCATCACTGGCATAAAAATCTCCCTGGGCGGTGATATGATTTTCGGCGCTCGCGTCGTCATCCATGCGAAATCCGGTCTGGGCCATGCGCCAGGAATCCGAAGCATTGCTGCCGTCCGTAAGGACTTCATCGCCCTGATCAAAATATTTCGCATAAACGCGATAATAAATATTAGTGGCCAGCGTGCCGCCGTAACGCGCGCCGCCGAAATCGTGCAACTCTGAACCGCCGCCGCCTTCCACATAAAGGCCCTGGGTTTCGTCCGCGCTTTTGGTGACAATATTGATGACGCCATTCACCGCGTTTGCGCCCCAAAGCGTCCCGCCCGGACCGCTAATTACTTCAATCCGGTCAAGGTCTTCCATTAAATAATCCTGCTGGTCCCAAAAAACGCCGCCAAAAAGCGGCGTATAAACCGTTCGCCCGTCAATCATGACCAAAAGTTTATCCGCCAGTGATGTGTTGAATCCGCGCGAGCTGATCGCCCAGTCATGAGAATTTTTTTGCGCCACATCCAGATTGTCCGCCAGCCGCAGGGCTTCGGGTATGCTTGAGGCGCCAGATCTCTGGATTTCATCGCTGGTGATGACGTCAATCGCAGCCGGCGCCTGTCCATAAGGCTCCGGCTCCCGGGCAACGGAAGTGACATCCTGGTTCATCAATTGCTCCAGGCTCATGTTTTTGTACACAGCCGGCCCCGCAGCCGCCGAAGGACTCGCATTGGTGCCGGTGGCGCCTGACGGCGGCGAATTATCCTGCGCATGCAAAATGGAGATGGTCCCCGCAAGCATCCAGACAACGCAGGTTAAGAACATCAATTTCATTTTATATCTACTTTCAGGACCATGAGCCGGACGACACGCAATCAATCGCCCCGGCCTTTGCACGGCTTGCACCGCGCAAGACTTTCCAAATAATTCAATTGATCGCCATGCCACTGTGAGGCTCATAGATAAAATCGTTATGACTGCCTTGCACAAATGAACTGCCCGAAGAGATGCAAAAACCTACCAACGTTGTAAGCCATTGCAACTCAATTTAAAACAACGCAGACAACACCCCTTTTGTCATCGGCATTTGCCATCGCCGGTTAAGGAAAAACATGAGTTTTTTTCTCTGACGCCTTCCTGTCTTGAGGTCAGCAGGGATTCATCAGTTGGCCGGTTTTTGTTTCCTGGTGATGACCGTGCGGATAGAGGCCGGGAGTGACCGCCGGACAACTGGCCTGGGAATGATCCGTGGCGGAAATGGGTTCGTCCTTGCCTTGAGAAAGGATCGCACCAGGCGAAGATGGGCGGGGCATCTCGGCCGGCAAATAAAACTTGAACTCCGTACCCTGGCCCAGTTTGCTCTTAACGGTCATAAAACCCCCATGGTTTTTGATAATGCCGCGCGAGGTAGGCAATCCCAGGCCGGTGCCTTTGCCGGGAGCCTTGGTGGAATAAAACGGCAGAAAAATCTTTTCCATTTGTTCGGGAGAAATTCCGGCGCCGGTATCGGCGACCCGCACGCAAACGTAATTCCCGGATCGAGCTTCGGGGATGGACGCGGCGGTGGCCCCGTCAACGCGAACATTTTCTACGGCCAGCGTCAGCCTGCCGCCTTCGGGCATTGCGTCGCGGGCGTTGACACAAAGGTTCATCAGCACCTGGAATAATTGCGTGGCGGTGCCCGAAATCGGCCACGATTCGCCGGATAGCCTTACTTCACATTGAATGTTCTTTGGGAAGGTATGGAGGAGAGTTTTGCCAATCTCATTAACCAGAATCTCGATGAACAACTGGGTTTTATGGGTTCCATCGCCGCGGGCAAAGGCGAGCATTTGTTTGATCATCTCGACCCCGCGCCGGGCGCTGTTTTCCATCATGCACAGAATGTTTTCCGTTTCCGCGGGAGCTTTGCGCAATACGTCCACCCCAATAAGGACGGGCGCGAGCGTATTATTCAGATCATGCGCGATGCCACTGACGAGAACGCCGAGGCTTTCGAGGCGCTGCGAGCGCAGGAGTTGTTCTTCCAGCGCTTTTCGCTCGGTAATGTCCGTGTTGATAAAAAGCAAGGATTTGGGCTGCCCCTGCTCGTTGCGAATGAGCGTCGCGCGGCATTCAACCAGAACGGCTTTTTTGTCTTTGGTCCATTCAGGCAGTTCGCCGATCCATTCGCCGTGTTCCTTGATCGCTTTGGCCATTTCCTGGATCTGCGGCGGCGCGTCACCGTGAAAAAGCACTTGAACAATGTCCTTGTCCAGGGCGTCACCGGCCATCCAGCCGTAAATCCGCTCCGCGCTACGATTCCAATGGACGATGCGATTGTTCAAATCGCACACGAGAATGGCGTCCGTTGCCTTGTCCAACAGTTCGGCCTGTTCGCGGTTTTTCTGTTCGGTCTGTTTCAACAATGCGTTGGCGGCGACACTTCGCAAGGCCTGCTTGATGGCTGGTACGAGCCGATGCGGGCGCTGTTTGGTCACGTAATCCGCCGCCCCATTTTTAAGGCTTTCGACCGCGGATTCTTCTCCGATCGTTCCGGAGAAAAAGATGAACGGCGTGTGGGGAGCCAGCTCCCGGGCCATCGCCAGTCCGCTCAAACCGTTAAA
>JASHPN010000187.1 GCA_030038175.1 Verrucomicrobiia bacterium | reverse complement strand
TCACGTTTTTGAGCATCCGTCAAATCCCGTTTTTCCAACACGGTAATTGCAACATCGGTTTGCCCGACCAAACCGCGCGACTTCAGCCCGGCGCGGATTTGTTCGTTGACCTTGTGAAGCTCCGACCACGTTTGGGAAACGACCACGGTGGAATGTCCCTGGGCGGCCAGTTCGAGATATTTCTCGGTCAGAAACTTCTGCTGCTCGTAAAACCCGCATTGGAGAATGGCACCGTTCTTGTTGAGCCGGTTGAATGAAGCCACAAACTGGCCGTTACGCGCCTCGGCAACCGCCAGTTTGTATTCCCCGATTGCCTTTCTTTCGGCTTTCGTTTTCGCCAGTTCGGGATTTTGCCGGCGAATCGTTGTCAATTCGATGGCGTCCAGCCCTGCAAATTTCTCGATGGCGCGCATCGCATCGGATGCCTCGACCGCGCCATGCTGGCGCGTGTCGCCGGAAAGGATCAACCGACCGTTGTATTCCTGGACAAATTCAAAAAGTTCCAGCATTTGCTTCGCGCCGATTTGACCGGCTTCGTCCACGATGACAACCGCGCCGCGCTCCATCTCGCGTTTTGTTAAAAATTCCCTCACCGTCGCCCCGTGGCATTCCAATTCATTTTCCAAATCGAGAACCTGCTGGCGCTGCGGTGCAATCAAATGGACAGGGTGTTTTGCATCGAGCAGTCCTTGCCGCACTTCCTTTAGCGTGAAACTTTTCCCCGTTCCCGCGCCGCCGCGAAACAACGTAACGAAATCCCGTGAGGACAAGATTTGCTGTGCTGCGCGGCATTGCTCCGCATCAAGAGCCGCATTTTGAACAAGGCGGTTTGCGCTGAACGGGGCCAACTGGCCGCGCCCGTTTTCAGCGTCGGCCACGATGCGCTGTTCCCTTTCCAAAGTCTCCCGCGTGGTGATTTTCCCCCGCTGCGACTCATTGCGAACGTATGGCTTGCTGTCCGTCAGGGATTGAAGGCGCTCCAGAGAAAAGCTTTCGCCCCGCCCGCGTTCCAGTGCGTAACGCCAAAGATCAAACTCGTTTACCACCGAACGGCGGTCGAATAAATGTTCTTCGGCCCAGGCCAGCGCTGATTTAAGCCCAGGATTTGTTTTCAAGGCGCTCGCCTTGCGAATCTGTTTCAGTCCCGTCAGTTCCGATTTCTCTTCATCCGTAATTTGCTGTTCCCAAAGCTCCCTCAATCGCTTTCGCCCAATGTCTTTGATTTTGCGCGCGCGTTCGTCATGGGCGATGCGGTCCCGAATTTCGTTGAGGTTTTGACCGCGCTTGTCCGGCTTTCTATCCAGCAGTTCGCGGGTTTTTTCGTCAATCTCGTTGTGGCGTTTTGAAAACCGTTTAATGAGTTCGTGCGCCATGCCGCCGATTTCAAAATCACCGCGTGGGCTGTTTTCAATCACATATGCAAGCCGTTTCAATTCCTGGGCCAGTTGGTGGTAATAAACATTTTCTGCGTATTTGGAGGCTTGCAACATTTCATAGGTTTCGAGGGCCTTCCATTGACGTTCCACTGCGTCATGCGTCGCATTGAAAATGATGCAGTGGCAGTGCAGGTGCGGGTCCAGTGCTCGCGATGTGTCATGCCGGAATACCGCTCCGATAATGTTGCCGGTGTTTCGGTAAGTGGAGGCCCCATCCTTTCGCACACGGGCGGCGGCAAATCTTTCAAGTTCGCGCAACGCGGAAAAGGTCGCGCGCTCATGCGCCTGCTCGATACGATAATCGCCGGCAACCAGAGCCACAATTGAAACCGACTTGGGAGGCGAGAGGGTGAAGTCATAAAAAACCCGCCGATTGGCTTTCATCCGCTGCGTCAAAAGTTCGTCCGAATTTGGGTTCACGTTCCGGCAAAGCTTAACGAAATCGTCCATGCCGACATCACCATGCAGTTTCAAACGTTCTGCCCCAGCGCCGAACCATTTGCCAGCGACATTCTTGCCTTCGGAGAAGTAATCGCCTTTGGAGTGGTAATCACCGACGGAGAGATGCTCCTTAAAATAGGTTTCCGCATTGGCCAGATTGTATTGAGCTTTTGCGGTCAGCATATCGCATAATCGCCCTAAAGCCGTCGCGATTTTGTCCAGAAAACTGGACAAAGTGAGGGCGGAAAAGCGTTATCCAAATGGCATGGTCGAAGCCAAAATCCAGCCTGACGCCTTACTCCTAACGGGCGTTAAGGAAAATTCCACAGCTAATCGCACAATTGGCGGCACAGGAGCCGCACAATTCATCGCACACGAGACGGCAACGCAGCCGAATTGCGGTTCACACAGGAGTCGCACATGAATGACACAATGAATGAGGAAGAAATCCGCCAGGCGCTCGATTCGATTGCGCGAAACTTGCAGCCGGCTCATCGTCCGGCCTTCGTAGCGCTTATTCCCTACAAAGGCCAAATACGGCACCTCCGCAGCCAGCGGGCTTCGTTCGCGACCATTGCCAAATGTTTGAAACAGTATTCAGTTCAGACAGTCGGCGAAACCGTCCGGCGGTTTTACCACACGGTCATTGAGCCACGGCCGCCAAAGCAAAAGCGGCGACGGCGGAAAGCCAAGCCCACACGGCGCATCTCCAGAGCCAAAGCGGCCTCACCACCAAAATCGCGGGATGTGGGCGAACCGCGTATTGCGCACATTGAGGATTTATGAAAAAACGACTCGATTTAATTTTGAACGGAAAAGGCGGCGTCGGCAAAAGCTTCTTCGCCGTCAACTTCGTCCAGCATCTCAAAGACCGCCGCGTCAAGCATATAGCCATTGACACTGACAATGAGAACGCGACCTTGAAACGCCTGCATCCAAACTCCATCTTCATTGACTTTTCCCAGCCATCAGCCCTTGACCCAATTTTCAGGGAGTTGACCGGGCACGCGCTGGTAGTGGTGGATTGCCGCGCCGCATCCACGGATGTTTTTCTCAGCTACTTTGAAATAATGAACGTTTTTGATGTGTTCAAAGAACTCGGCGTGCTGCTGACTCTAATTATGCCAATAAACAATGATCCTGACAGCTTGAAGCAGGTACAAGTTTTGACGGACAAATTCTCTGACCGATCCGCCTACCTGATCGTCAAAAACAGGTTTTTCGGTGGGGAATTCGACATTTACGACAAAAGCAAAACGCGCCTCCGGCTTCTGGATGAATTAGATGGAAGAGAAATTGAAATGCCGGTGCTCCTGGATCGGCTGGTAGTCGCCTTAAATCAAGCAACCACAACCATCACCCCGGCTTTGCGTAGCGACAAAATTTTCATCATGGACCGCCAGCGATTGCTGAACTGGCAGCGGGACTTTTACGCACAACTCGAATCTGCCCACCACCT
>JASHPN010000186.1 GCA_030038175.1 Verrucomicrobiia bacterium | reverse complement strand
ATTGCGATCGCGTTCGCCGTGCTGGGGCGGCGGCGGGTCATTCCCGCACGACGCATGAGCGCCCGGCCGGTTCAAAGGCGGATGGCATGGTGCCACCTGGCCGTCGCATTTGTTTTCGTGCTGGGGATTCCGGCGGCGATGGTGGCGTGGGGCGCGGTCCGCGGATTTGCCATGCTGCTCCATAATTTCGTGCTGAGCCGGGAAATCTTTGCGAGCCTGTTGTTTGCCGCCGGAGCAAGCACGTTCGCCGGGTTGCTGTCCATTGGCCTCGACACAGCCGTCCGAATGCGCGGTGCGCTCGCCATCGTTGGCAAAGCCGCTCTGATCGCCGCCGTTTTCGTCGGATTGCTCGGTCCGTTGGTCCTTTCGCTCACGGTTTTGGCAATCGTCCAACTGCCGGGATTCATTTCATTGCGTGACACACCGGCGCCGGTGGTGTTCACATTGGGCATGGTACTCCTTCCGCTGGCGCTGGTGCTGAAACGGGTGCTCGAACTCACCCGGCATCGAAGCGCCTTGCACGTGGTGTCGTTCCTTGGGAAATCCGGCGTTTCCCGCGAACTGACCTGGCGGCTGAGCACGAGCGGAAAATTTTGGACCCTGGCGCTTTTATTTGTGCTGGCTTATTGGGATTTGACGGCGTCGGCCATTCTGGCGCCGGTCGGCATGACGCCGGTCACGGTGCGCCTGTATAACTTGATGCATTACGGACAAATTGCCACGTTGTCCGCCATGACCTGCGCCGCGTTCGCCGCGCCCATCTCGGTTATTCTGCTGGCAGTGGGAACGCGACGCTGGTGGGCGCCATCATGAGCAACCATTTGTGGCAACTCGAGAATCTGGGGCTGGGGCAACGCCTGCGCGACGTCACCTTGAACATCGAACCGGGCGTGACGGCAATATTGGGGCAATCGGGCGCGGGCAAAACATCGTTGCTGAACCTGCTGGTCCAATTTGAAAGGCCCGATGCCGGAAAAATCACCGCCGGATTTGACCGCGGCACGCACCGGATTCCTTTATTCTGGGTTCCGGCGGATGACGGCCTGTGGCCGCATTTGACGGTTTCGGAACATATTGGGGCGGTTATTTCGAAAGATAAAATTGAGTATTGGCTCGAGCAATTTGACCTGACGGCCCGCCGCGCCAGCCGGCCGGACACGCTTTCGGCCGGGGAACAGGCGCGCTTGTCGGTTGCCCGCGCATTGGCGGCGGACGCGGCGGTGCTGGTGATGGACGAACCGCTCGTGCACGTGGACCCGGCCCGAATCGGCAAATATTGGCAGACAATCCGCCGGCATCTTGCGACGAACGGCGCTTCGCTTGTTTTTGCGACCCACGCGCCCAGGTCCGTGCTGGCGGAGGCCCGCCGCGTTATTTGTTTGCAGGATGGCCGCGTGCTTTATAACGGCGACGTGGAGGAATTGTATTGGCGCGCGGCTTCGCCGGAATTGGCGGCGTGCCTTGGCGAGGCGAATTGGCTGGAACCGGACGCGGCGCGGCTTTGGCTGCAGCGCGAAGAAAAAACGGCCCGCTGTTTCCGTCCCGAACAAATCTCCGTGCAACTCGATGGCCAATCGCCATTCGTCGTCGAGTCCGCGCGTTTCCAGGGGGTCGTTGCCGAGGTGGAAGTGCGGCACGAACCGACCGGAACTGTCCGCACCTTTTATCATCGTCCATCGGCCAACCATCTGGCCCGCGGCGCGCGCATTTTGTTGAAGACGCTGTTATGCCTGTTGCTGTGCGTGCACCTGGCCGGCTGCGGCGGACCGGCAGGACCTGCCATTTCGGTGATCGCCGTTCATGCGTGGCCGGCGCCGCCCGAAGACGTGCTGCAACCGGCGCCGCGGAGCCTGGCCATTGACAATCAGGGCAATGTGGTCGCCCTGGATACGGGCGGGCGTGTGCTGGTCTATGCGCCGGATGGCACTCTGGTGCGGCAATGGCACATGCCCGCCAACAAAAACGGCAATCCCGAGGGCGTGTGCGTTCTTCACGATGGCCGGATCGTGATTGGCGATACCCATTATCACCGGGTGGTGATTTTTGCGCCGGACGGAAAATCCTACAAAACCTTTGGAAAGGAAGGGCGCGGACCGGGCGAATTTATTTATCCCGTAGCGGTGACGAAGGACGCTCAGGAGAATCTTTACGTTGCCGAATACGGCTCCAACGATCGCGTGCAAAAATTTACGTCGGACGGCCGTTACCTGCTCACTTTCGGCAGTTTCGGGACCGGTCCGGGCCAGTTCCAGCGTCCGTCCGGCCTGGCCTGGCATGACGGCAAAATTTACGCCGCCGACGCCTTCAATAACCGCATCCAGGTTTTCACCGATGACGGAAAGTTTTTGAAAGTTTTGGACTCGACCGATCATACGCTGTCGTTGCAATTGCCCTATGATTTGAAAATTGCGGCGGACAACACGTTTTATGCCGTGGAATATGGCGCCGGACGCGTGACCCACTTTGATTTAAACGGCAATGTGCTGGGCCGGTACGGAACCACCGGCACCGGCCTTGGGCAATTTAACACCCCCTGGGGAATCGCCGTGGATTCGCAAAAGCGCATCTACGTGGGGGACACCGGCAATCGCCGCATCGAAGAATTGCAAATGCCATGAAGCTGCTGCGCCAATGGCTGCTGAATCTCTTTCCGCCGCCGCGAAAACGAGTGACGTTCCGCGCCATTTTGCCGTTGCTCATTTTCCTGGCCGTCTTTGCGGGAGGCTGCCTGTTCGTCAGTCTCCGGCATCTGATTGAATTTACGAATCTCGCGCCCTTCGGCCTGCTGGCCCTGGGCATTTGGATCTGGCGGCTTCATTCGGCAGGCTACAGCGGGCTCAGCGGATATCGCGCAGTCATTGCGCTGCTGGTGCGTTTGACGCTTTTGGCCCTCTTTATTCTCGCACTGGCCGAACCGCGCATTGTCTGGCGGACCAACGGACTCGCCCTGATTTACACGCTGGACGTTTCCGATTCCATGGGCGAACAGGTCTCGGACAATTCCCTGAACTACATCCTTAAGACGGTGGATGGCAAACCGGAGAAAGATGAAGCGGGCATGGTCGTGTTCGGGGGGGACGCGGCGGTGGAACTTCCGCCCCAACTTAGTTTTCCATTCGAAGTCATCAATTCGCGGGTAACCAAAGACGCCACCGACATCCAAAAGGCGCTCACGCTCGCCGCCGCCGTGGTGCCGGAGGACAAGCAGGGCCGCATCGTGCTGATCAGCGACGGCGTCGAAAACGAAGGCAACGTTCGCGGAATCCTCGATGACCTGAAAGCCAGGCATATCGCGGTGGACGTGCTGCCCGTCCAGTATAATTACCAGAACGAAGTCTGGCTCGAACGGCTGGACCTGCCGCGCCAGGTCAAGATTGGCGAAACCTACGAGGCGAGCGTCCTGCTCGATTCGCTCCAACCCGGCGACGGCAAATTGACCCTGCGCGAAAACGGCAAAGTGGTCGCCGAACAAACGGTGCATTATGACCGCGGCAAGAACCGTTACACCCTGCCGCTTTATTTCCGGGAACCCGGCTACTACGAATACGTCGCGACGATCGAACCGCCGCCCGGCAAGGACGGCTGGGAGCAGAACAATACGGCCATCAATTTTCTCTATCTCAAAGGGGAAGGAAAAGTGCTGGTCGTGACCGATCCCCAGGGCGACCCGCGCGATTGGCAAACCCTGGTCAAAGCTCTCAAGGAGTCCAAGCGCCTGGTCGAAGTCGAGTCGGCATTCGAGTTTCCGCGCGATTCCATGTCATTAATGCCTTATGACTGCGTGGTGTTTGTCAACGTTGCGGCGGACAGCTTCGACCCGGCGCAAATGCAATCCCTGCGCGATGCCGTTTATAACGAGGGCATCGGATTTCTAATGGTCGGCGGCAAAAACAGTTTCGGCCCGGGCGGCTACCATCGCACGCCCATCGAAGAAACATTGCCCGTGGATATGGACATTGCGCAGAAAAGAGTGATGCCCAAAGGCGCCCTCGTGATCGTTCTCCATACCTGCGAATTTCCGGAAGGCAACGTCTGGGCCAAGCGCATCGCCAAGGAAGCGATTCGCGTGCTTGGCTCCCAGGATGAAGCCGGCGTGCTCATCTACGGTCCCGGCGGCGATCAATGGGTCTTTCCGCTGACGCCGGTCAGCGAGTACGACAAAATGGTCACCCTCATTAATCAATGCGAGCCGAGCGATATGCCCAGCTTCGAGAGCATCATGGCGATGGGCCTGGCCGGTCTCAAACCCAGCGATGCCGCGGCCAAACACATGATCATCATCAGCGATGGCGATCCTTCGCCGCCCACGCCCAGCCTCGTTAGCCAGTTTGTCGCCGCCCATGTCAGCGTTTCGACGGTCGTCATCAATCCCCACGGCGGCGAAGATATTCCGGTGATGCAATCGCTGGCCGGGGTCACCGGCGGACGGCATTATCTGGTCATGGATCCGAACGAATTGCCCGCGATCTTTATCAAAGAGGCCAAGACACTGAAGCGAAGCATGATCCAAAACGTCACATTCGTCCCGGTCGTTGATTTCTATTCGCCAATTCTGAAAGGAATAGGTTCGATGCCGCCGTTGCATGCCTACGTCCTGACCACACCCAAACCCCGCTCCGTAACGATTCTCAAAGCGCCTTCGAAAGATGAACTGAACCCGGTGCTGTCCACCTGGCGGTTCGGCCTGGGCACCAGCGCGGCCTTCACCTCGGATCTCTCGCCCAATTGGGGATCGGATTGGGTCCAGTGGGGGCAATATCAGGCCTTCGTCAAACAACTCATGATCGAAATCTCCCGCGTCGAACAGCACTCCGATCTCAGCATGCAATCGTTTGCCTCCGGCGATGAAGGTGTGATTCTCGTGGACGATTATTATCCCCAGGAATCCATGCTGGATATCCAGGCGCAAATCAGCGGCCCGGACGATCGCCAGACAACGCTGCCCCTGAAACAAACGGGTCCGCGGCATTATGAAGCCCGGTTCCCGCTCTGGGGCAAGGGCCGATATCAGATCGCCCTGGCAGGGGTCGGCGCCGGACGCAATGAACAAACCATGGGCGGTTTTGTGGTGGCCTATTCGGCCGAATATCTTCGGTTCCGGTCCGATCCGATCACGCTGCGTGAAATTGCCGATCGCACCGGCGGCCGCATTCTGACGGGACAGGAAACCGGCAAGGAATTGTTCACCGTCCCGCGGGTACCGAAGGAAACCTCACGGTCCATCGTGGACTGGCTGTTGATTTTGCTGGCCTGCCTGATTCCCGTGGACGTCGGCGTGCGCCGCGTGCAATTGGATTGGAGCGTTGTGCGCGGCTGGTTTGTCCGGCGCCAGAAAATGGAATCCACCGAAACGCTGGGCGCGCTGTTGCAGCGCAAAGAACGAGTACGCGAAGCCACCGAGAGTGGCCGCACCCGAACAACGATCATTTCACCGCCGCCTTCGGCGCGGCCGGCGCCATCCAAAACGCCGGAAAAACCCGAAGCGCCAAAGAGCAAAGGCCCGCCGGAACCGGAAAGTCCGGCATCCACCACCGAACGGCTGCTGGCGATGAAGCGAAAACGGCAACAACAAGACAATCCGGATGACACGAAACACTAACAGCACTGTCGAAAGGAAAATATTATGAGCGACTTGGAAACATTGCAGGCCGAGGCCGGCCAATTCAAAAACGATTTTCAGCGGATCCTCGAGGAGGTCCACAAGGTCATTGTGGGTCAGGAACGCGTGGTCGAGTGCTCGGTCACGGCCCTGCTGGCCGGAGGAAACGTCCTGCTCGAAGGCGTGCCCGGCCTCGGCAAAACCGAACTGGTCAAGGCGCTGGGCCGCGTGCTGGACCTCGATTTCCGCCGGATCCAATTTACACCCGACCTCATGCCGGCCGACATCATCGGCACGAATATTATGACCGCCGGGCCCGACGGCTCCTACCGGTTCGAGTTTAAACGCGGCCCGATCTTTACCCAGTTGCTGCTGGCGGACGAAATCAACCGCGCGACGCCCAAAACGCAATCGGCGCTGCTCGAAACCATGCAGGAAGCCTCCGTGACCACCGGCGGCGTCACGCACCAGCTCAAGCCGCCGTTTTTTGTGCTGGCCACGCAAAATCCCATCGAACAGGAAGGCACCTATCCGCTGCCGGAAGCGCAGTTGGATCGTTTTATGTTCAAGGTCAACGTTACGTTTCTCAATCGCTCGGAATTGAACGAGGTCGTCACCCGCACCATTCTCCGGCAATCGCTGGCCATAGACAAAATCATTGACGCCGCGCGCATTCTCCAACTCCGCCAGATATTGGACAAGGTCGTGGTCGCGGACCCGATTCGCGATTACGCCGTGCGGCTGGTGCTGGCAACCCATCCGGATTCGGAGTTCGCGACGGAGCGGATCAAACGCTATATCAAATGGGGCGCGAGCCCGCGCGGTTGCCAGGCGCTGATTCGGGGCGGCCGCGTCCGCGCCCTGGCCGAAGGACGGGCGCACGTTTCGACGGACGACCTCCGCAACTTCGCGCCCGAAGCGCTGGGCCACCGGCTTCTCTTAAATTATGACGGCCAGGCTGACAACGTGAGCGTGCTGGATCTGGTCAAGGAACTGATTGAACAAATTCCGGTAGAGGCATAAAAGCAATCCTATGGAACCCCTCGCGCCGCGACCGCAAATGACCACGCTGTTGGCCAACAGCGTGCTGGATCGTTTGGAACGATTGCGGATTCGCGCGCCGGGGCGGCGCACGAGCCGCAGCCGGGGCGAACATTTTTCCGGCAAAGGCGGCGCCAGCACGGAATTTTGCGATTACCGGGATTACTCGCCCGGCGACGACACGCGGTTCGTGGATTGGAACATCTTCGCCCGGCTGCACCGGCCTTACCTGAAGCAATTTCACCGGGAAGAAGAACGCCACGTCGTCCTGCTCATTGATGCCTCCGCTTCGATGAAATTCGAAGGCAAATTGGATTTGGCCAGGCCGCTGGCGGCCGCTTTTGGGGTCATGGGTTTGCTGAATAACGAACGCGTGAGCGCCTACGTCTCGCATCAGGCCGGGAACGCGCCGGACCGGCTCCCGCCCTGCCGCGGCCGCGCGAACCTGCGCACGTTATTTCAGTTCATCGAGAACATCGCCAGCCAGGGCGATGCCCCGCTGGATCGCGCGGTGGAATTGCTCCTGCGCCATCACACGGGCCGCGGGGTTTGCGTCATTGTCTCGGATTTTCTCACGTTCGGCGATCTCAAACGCGGATTCAATCTGCTGTATGCCGCGGGCCTGGAACCGCTGGGCGTTCAAATCCTGAGCCCGCGCGAAATCGAGCCGGAGATCAGCACCGATTTGCGGCTGGTGGATTCGGAAACGCAGGAAACGCTGGATATCTCATCCAACGACGATCTGGCAAGCCTTTACCAGGAATATCGGCAACGGCTGGAAACGGATTTGGCGCTGCTGTGCCGCCGCCGCTCGGGCCGGTTTCTGTCGGTCAATTCGGAAACGCCGGTGGAATCGGTGTTATTTGATCAGATGCGGAGAAAGGGGTGGATCGAATGAGTTGGGGAGGTTTTCAAACCTTGAGCCATCTCTGGCTGCTGACGCTCCTGGCGCCGCTGATCGTGTTCTATTTTCTGAAATTGAAACGGCCACGGGCGGAAATTCCGTCTCTCTTTTTATGGCGGCAGGTGTTGCAGGACCAGCGGGTGAACTCGCCGTTCCAGCGATTCAAACGCAATCTGCTCCTGCTGCTTCAAATCCTGCTGCTGCTTTTCCTGGTTCTCGCCGCGCTGCAACCGTTCTGGCGCGGCGGACCGGGCCAACATCGGCGCCTGCCGGTGCTGGTGGATTGTTCGGCCAGCATGGCCGCCCTGGACAAACCGGGCGGCGTCAGCCGGCTTGACGAAGCCAAAACCCGCGTGCGCAGAATCATTGACGGGCTTGCGTCAGACCAGGAACTTTGCCTGGTTTCATTCGACGGCAGTCCGCATAAACTGACTGGGTTTACCAACGACAAGCGATTGCTCCGCGATGCGCTGGACCAGATCAAAATCGCCGACGTTACCAGCGATCTCGAACAGGCATTGCGGCTGGTCCAGGCCATTGGACGCAGCGAGCCATTCGACGAAGTCCTCCTGTTTTCCGACGGCAACTTTCCCGCCCGGGTCAATTTCGACCTGTCCTTCAAATTGGATTATCAGCGATTACCGCCGCCCGGTCCAAACCTGGGCATTACCGCCCTAAGCGCCGAGCGCGCGGCGACGGGCGGCTGGGACGTTTTTGTGCAAATTGACGGTTCAGCCGACGCCGAAGGCAATGCGTCGGTCGAGTTGTTCCAGGACGGCAACAGCATTGCGAATGAACGCATTACGGTCGCCAGGGGCCATTCCCAACGAATGGTCTTTCAAGTCAACGGCGAACACGCGTCGTCGCTGCGGGTGCAATTGACGCCGGACACTTTCGATTCGCTGGCGTCGGACAATGCGGCTTACCTGGATTTGCCGGAATCGCGTCCCTTGCGCGTGTTCGTGCCCAAATCTCTGTTTTCGTATCGGCTCGCGCTTCAGGGCATCAAAGGCATCCGATTGTTCCCGGAGGAAACCAGCGATGACGCCGGCAGCGGCGCATACGATCTGGTGATCAGCGACAATCCGCAGGACATGAGCATCCCCGCGCGAACGCGGCTGTCGGTGGGATTTATTCCGCCCGAACTGGATTCCCTGATCGAAATTGGAACGAATGGTTCGGCGGTGGTGGACTGGCGGCGGGATGCCCCGGTGCTGCAACACGTGCAATTGTCCGACCTTGTGGTGCTGGACCAACCGCAGTTTGCCGAAAATGCGGGTGAAGGCGATTTGGAAAATCTTGGCTATGAAGTGCTTATCTATGGCGAACACGGACCGTTGATGGTCCGCAAACAGGATCCGGACAGCCTGCGTTACGCCCTGCTTTTTCATACCGATCGTTCGACACTTCCGTATCGCGTCGGTTTCCCCATTTTTGTGGCGAACGTTGTCCAGGCCGCTCTGGGACAGGCGGGATTGGCGGAGCAGCCGGCTGCCCGAACCGGCGTGCTCCCGCCCGTGACTCTGACCCCGGGCGGCCATTACGATGTCCAGGCGCCGGACCAAACCGTCCAAAGTGTCGCAGCCGACGACCGTGGACTCGTTTCCGGGGTATCGGCGCCGCTGGCCGGCTACTACTCCGTTTTGGAAAACGGCAAGCCGCTCCGGCGCGTGGGCGTTTCGCTGCTTTCTCCGAGCGAAACCATGCTGGCGGGCGTGGACCAAATTCAATTTAACGAACGACTCCAGGTAGGCGCCGCCCAGCAAATCGTGAAGGCGGACATGCCGCTGTGGCCGGTGCTGCTCATGGCCGGCCTGGCCGTGATGCTGGCCGAATGGTGGTTCTTTCAAAAGAAACCGGGAGGGTGGAGATGAAAGTGAAATGGAGATCTAATGGCGTTTGCGTTCGAGCGGTTCTGCGCCAAGATGAACCGGACGGAGCGCGGCTGTGTCGGAGACCAGCCGCAGCACACCCGACTTTTCAACACGCTGCGGCTGGTGCCTTTTTACCCCCGCACGGCCGCGCTCCGCGCCCTCCAGTTCATGGTCCCAATGCATTCTTGAAAAGAAAGGGACCTTTCCAAGAACCGGCAAGCGAATATGAATGGAATTGGCCGCAGCTAAGATGCGCGCTATCGCGCGGCTTCGCAAATAGCGGCTTGTATTTTGGTGGCCTTGTACCTGGGACGGCGCGCTCCCGGTGTCGCGCTCTGCCCCAGGCTACTATCGTATGCCCCTTCAGGGCACCCAATAAGAAGCCTGGAATCCTCCGACCAGTCGTTTTGGCTTTGGTCGTCCTTCTTCAACTGGCATCTATCGCCGCCGCCTCGGCGGCGAACCTTACGGCGGATTTGGTGCCGCTGGGGACGAGCGCCCGCAATGGCGCGCCCATTCCGGTGACCGCGCGTCTGGACTGGGAGGGATCGGGCATCCTCGAAGGCAGGCTTGACATGGAGTTTCACGAAGGAAACCGCGTGCTCGGCCGCTATCGCTCGGATGAAATGGCGCTGGCGGGCGGCGAACAAAAATTCCTGATGCTCTTGCCTCCGATGCCGGCGCCATTCTCGGATTCGCAGGTGGAAGTGCGCATGAAATTTGTGACCGCCGCAAATGTGATTGACCTCGAGCCGTCCGTGCTCTTTGTGCCGACCACCGGCCAGCGGTCATTGGTTATCGGATGGTTCGAACCCAGCATCGAGGCGGGACAACCATTCAAAGTGCTGAAGAACCTGTTGTTCGAGCAGTACGCGCCGCCATCGGACAATCCATACCAGAAGCTGCTCACGACCAGCATATCGCGTGAAACACCCGAAGATTTGCCCGCAGAACCGCTCGCGTACACTGCGTTTGACGTCGTCGTGCTTACGGCTGACGCGTTTGCGCAAGCGCACGAACGGCAACTTCAGGCCCTGGCGCGCTGGGTCCGGGGCGGCGGCAGCGTGTGCGTGTTCGCAGCGGGGAGCCTGCAAGCCTGCCAGATCGCATTTCTCAACCAACTCGCCGCTTCCACGTCCGACGGCCCGCTATTTTTTTCCGATGCGTCGGGCAAGCTGTTGCCCCCGCAGAAGGATGTTTTGTGCCTGCACTCGGGCATCGGCAGAAGCGTTATCATCACGGGTGAGACAGCAACAACCCTCAATCTGGATGCTGATGAATGGCGCGAAGTCGCGGCTTTTTTGTGGAAAATGCGGAATAGCCGTGCTCAAGCGATTGCTGACACGGGCCATTGGGCGTCGCCGGTGAATGCAGATTCGACAAACCTGCCCGTCTCGCTTTGGGCAGGTCTCAACACGAGAGTCCCGCGTCCTGGGGTGATCGTCCGCATCCAGCGTCCCCATCCCGGGCAATATACCAACGCATATACCAACGCGATACGCAGCCGCCCGGCCAGGCGGCCGTCGTATTATTATAATTATCAAAACATGCAATACGGCGGGGCCTACTCGCTGGCGCCCCAACCGACAGGCCTGGGCGCGGAGTTGTTGGATCGGCTGATGCCAAAAACGGTCCGTCTCATCCCCTTCCCGGCGCTTATCACTGTGCTGGTCCTGTTCCTCGTCGTAATCGGGCCGGCAGACTATTATGGTTTGGGATTTTTTCGGCGACGGCGGCTCACGTGGGTGCTGTTTCCCGTCACGAGCATCGCGTTCACAGCGGCGACGGTCCTGATGGCCAATCATTATCTTGGTCTGCGCGACCAGCGATGCTCGCTCACGGTGGTGGACCTCGATAAAAACGGAAGCGCCTTGCGCTGGAACCGTTACGAACTGGTTTTTACCGCCCGCGACAAACAGGTGGTGACCGATTTAAAGGACTCGCTTTGGGCGCAGTTGGATACACAAATGGGGCCGCAATATAATAATCCTTACATCCGCAACCCTTACATCCGCCCGAGTTATGCTAATTCATATCGAAGTTATCCTTACGCCGCCGTCACAGAGGACGACGCGGACCCGCCGCAATATGACGGCGTGTTGCCGGTCCATTTTCAAACCAGCGAATCCCTTCACCAATGGCAGCCGAAATTGAATCGAATTCTTTCCTTCGAATCTCCGCCGGTCCCGCTGCCGGCAAATTGGAATGCCGTCGAAAGAGCCTGGCCGAACCTGGAGGACATTCGCGCGGCGCTTTCAAAAGACAAGCCGTTCAACGGCGATTTGTGCGCGTTTTTCAGCTCCGATCCGATGAAAACTTCCATTTTCAACGGGATACTGGACCCTTCAATCATAAGCGAGATTTGCATCAACAACGCCGTGGGCCTCCAGGCTCTCGTCTCTCAAATTTCGCCCACTGGCGGCAGCAATTTTGAAGACCTGCCCGCCGTGGATCCCGAAGCCAAAGACTCGGTCCTCGTTATCGTCACGAAGTCGGGCGATAACATTGTCGTTTATCGGAGATTTTTTTATGGAAACTGAAACGCCACCTGTTCTTGTTTCGCCGCCCATTCCTGTGGTTGATATCCAGTGCCTGAGCGTTTGGTATGGCCGGCAATTGGCGGTCAAAAACCTGTCACTGACGATTCCACGCGGGGAAATATTCGGTTTTATCGGACCCAACGGCGCGGGCAAAACCACCACCATCAAAGTGCTGGCAACGCTCCTGAAACCCAGCATGGGAGCCGTGCATGTGCTCGGCACCAATGTGGCCCATTCGCCCCAGGAAGTCCGCCGCAACATCGGCTATGTGCCCGATTCTTTCGGCGTTTATGAGGACCTGAGCGTCGTCGAGTACCTGAATTTTTTCGCGGCGGCCTACCGAATCGAATGGGACAAGCGCGCCGGCACGGTAAAAGATGTCCTGGCCCTGACCGATTTGAGCGAAAAGGCCGAAGCGCAGGTGGACGCCTTGTCGCGCGGCATGAAACAGCGGCTGGGCATTGCGCGCGTCCTATTGCACGATCCCCAATTGTTGCTGCTCGATGAACCCGCCAGCGGCCTGGACCCGCGCGCGCGCATTGAACTGCGCGAATTGCTGAAAGAACTCCAGCGGATGGGCAAAACCATCCTGGTTTCCAGCCATATTCTTCATGAACTCTCCCAGTTTTGCACCCGGATCGGAATCATCGAAGCCGGGGAACTGGTCGCCGAAGGCTCGCTGATGGATATCTATCGGAAACTGGATTTGAAGCGGACGGTGCATGTGCAGATCTCCAATCTCGCGCCGCCCCTGGTGGAGGCGATCCGCCGGCAGCGCGCGATTACTTCCGTGGAAGAACTCGCCGATCGCCTGGCCATACAGGTGCGCGAAGATGAGCTGTCCATGGAGGATTTGTTGGAAGCGTTGCATGGGTTGGGCGCCCGCATTCGCATGTTTCAGCCCGAGGCGATGGACATGGAGACGGCGTTTATGAAATTAACCGAAGGAAAGGTGAGTTGACATGGGACGCGCCTCGTTACTTCCCATGAACTGGACGGCGGTCCGGCAATGGCCGCAGATCAGATGCGCGCTATCGCGCGGCTTCGCAATTAGCGGCTGGAATTTCGCGGCCCGACCAGGGGTGGTCGCACTCGCGTTGCTCGCGTTCGACCCCTGGCTAATATCCAGTGCCCCTTTCCGCCTTCGCGGCGCGCCAAAGCGCCGCTACGGCGCGACGGTGGCAGGGCACTCAGTTAGTGGCTGCGCCGAAGCAGGACGCACCAAAGACAAAACCACGAGCCCTGTTAGGGGCGAGATCGTCCGTGCCATTTTCAAAAAAATGGGATAACCCCATAAATATGTCTGCGCCGAAATTACTATCCCGGGTTCGACTGGACTGGCCATTGTTGGGCAAAGAATTGCTGGAACAATCGGCGCGCCGGCAGATGTATATCGTCCGCGTCGTCTATGGTTTCGTATTATTCGGCGCGTTTTGTTTTTATTACGCGCGGCACGTGGCGGAAGGACCGGTCCTCGCGCTCGGCGGAGGATCGGGACCGTTTCATTTCCTGGTCGGCGCGCAAATTGCCACCATCTACCTGTTCCTGCCGCCGCTGATGGCCGGCGCGCTGGCGCAGGAAAAGGAACGCGACACCCTGGGACTGTTATTTCTTACCGACCTGACTCCCTGGGAACTGGTTCTCCAAAAGTATTTCGGACGGCTGATTCCCATGCTCACGCTCCTGTTCCTGTCATTACCGCTGCTGGCGGTCACCTATTCGTTGGGGGGTGTTTCCAGCGGGTCGCTGCTTTATAGCGCCTTTACCTTGTTTTTGACCTGCCTGTGGGTCGGCGCGCTGGCGCTGGAGTGTTCCGCCCACGAAGCGACCACGTTTCAGGCCCTGCTACGTTGCTGGGGGTTCTGCCTGGCGTTTGCCACTTGCTGTTCGGTGGGTTCCACCCCGTTTTTGCCAATATTATTTTTGACCACCGGACCGCCGGGGGTGAATGGTTTATTTTTCGTTCCCCTCGTGGGGACGGCGGTGATTTATCTTGCGCCAACGCTGTTTTTTCTCGCCCGCGCCCGGCACGTCCTCGAAACGCGCGCATTCGTCCAGCGCCGGAATCCCTTCGGGCATCAATTTAAAAAACTGGACCAATACTGGAAGGACCTGCGAAAGCTGCTCCGCGCGCTCAGTCGAAGGCGCGACGGCGAAGCCATCGCCCTCGCCGAACAGGTGATTCGAAAGGAGTTGGGCGTGACCGGCGATTCACGGCCCTGGTCCCTGGGCGAATTTTTGCTCATGCGCATGCAGGTCCCGAACCTGCTGGCCTGGGGCATCATTCTCGGCATGATCGTGCTGATCATTTTGGCCACGAGTGTCTTTCTGGATCCTAAATCGGGAGGCGGGTTCGGATTCGTTATCGGCGCGCTTTGGATTGTGGTCCTGCTGACCGTTCCGATTCAGAGCGCCAATGCCGTCGCCAGCGAGCGGATGAGCGAGCGCATTGGCCCTATTCTGACCACGCCTTTGACCGCCCGGGAAATTCTGGACGAATGGCTCGCGCCGGTCCGGCGATGGAGCCAGTTTCTCGCGCGGCCGCTTTTCGTGGTTTTCGCCATCGAGGCGGTAATAAAATTGTACACCTCGGAGGCGTCAAGCGAGCGCTGGGCCAATCCGGCCCTGTATATCGTCGTGTCCGTTCTAACCGTTTTGGTTTATTTCGCTTTGGCGCGCTGGATTTGTTTTTGGATTGGTCTCCGTATCCGAAACCAGATTCGGGCCCTGATGACCGCCCTTCTGCTCGTGGTGGCCTGGTGCGTCATTCCGCTGGTTGCGTCCGGTTATTTGGTGCAAACCGGCCTTTTGCCGCCCGGATGGGAACAACCCCTGCGCTATGTCAGCCCGATTAGCGTCATTGACACGGCGGAAGCCATTGGCCGGAGCGGCGACAGGGCGACGAACGTCGCGATGATTGAATTGGCCTTCATCAACCTTGGAATCGCAGCGATTCTTTTGCTCGCCATTCGCCAGCGGTGCTTGACCAACACGGACCGGTATTTGGGGCGAATTTAGAGATCCAATGCGAAGATACCACGCAAACGGGAATGCCTTGGTTGAAAAACGACTGTGCTGAATGTATCCCGACTGGTAATGTGCTGCGGCTGGTCTCCGACACAGCCGCGCTCCGAATTTTGTCTCGCAACCGGTCCAACTCACGGCGTATTTAGAGCCTGCAGTTCTGCCTGGGCGCTTTCATACTCAGATTGACTATCTTCTCCTGTCGCCACGGATTCTTTGAATAGTTCTGCGGCGCCGGGTTTATCGCCCGCGAGCAATCGTTTCATGCCTGCATAATAATAGGCTTCACATTTTTGGGGCGAAATATCGGTC
>JASHPN010000185.1 GCA_030038175.1 Verrucomicrobiia bacterium | reverse complement strand
TGGTCGCACCTGGCCAATCACACACACACGGCGCAAAACCGTCACCCTCATCCACCATCCAAACCAATGCTTTTGGGTTGTGCCCCACCCTCCCTATCCCAAAAATCCCGTCTGGCCAGATGTTCTTGCCCACCACAGCCTCTAATCATTCCGCTTTTGTTCCAACATCTTTTCCGCTTTTGAACTATCGCCGACATAAATTTAGTTTTGTTTTGCGCAAAATTCGATTATGGATGTGGTGTGCGAATCAGAGAACACATCAGAATCGCTGGTCGCCCAAAAGAAGTCCTTCGCCAGGGGGCTTCCGCTTTCGCTTCGATTGCTGCGCTGTTCATTCTTTCTGCTCCGTGCCTGCGGGCGGCGGACACCAATTGGATGCAGGCCATCCAGGCGCTTCAACGGCAGAATACCATTTTGGAACAGCAGGTGGAACAGCAGGACCAATCCATCGAGGCCTTGACCAAAAGAGTCGAGGAGCTGGAAACAACCAACCCGGGGCCGCAAAACGCCGCGGCGGAAAATTCCGCGCCCGCGCCGCAAACCGGATTTAATTTCGGCAATGTCAATCTCAGCGCCGAGGGCGGCATCGCCTTTTTTAATACCGGCGCGGAAGGCTTCGCGCCGGATTCGGAATTTCGGGTGGATGAAGCGCGATTATTTGTCGAAGCGCCCATTTGGAAGGAAATTTATTTTCAGGGTGAATTGGATCTGGCGAACCGGGAATTTCCCTCGTTGACTCCCTCCGCCGGAGAAATATATCTGGATGCCCAGGATCTTTCGGATTTATGGGGGCGGGATGGCCAATTGAATATCCGGGCGGGCCGGATGTATATACCGTTTGGCGAGGAATATCTTTCCCGCTACGCGATTGATGATCCGCTGATTTCACACTCGGTTTCTGATTTATGGGGTTATGACAATGGAGTGGAGCTTTATGGCGCGGTCAGCAAGTTGACTTACGTCGTGGCCGTGCAAAACGGCAGCGGGGCAAACGGCGTGCAGGATTTTAACGGGGACAAATCGGTGGCCGGAAGAATTGGATTCGATCCTGACAAGCACTGGCACTTTAGTTTGAGCGCCATGCGGACCGGAAACCTGAGCGTAGCCAACGACATGCATTCGGCCATCTGGTTCGGCAACGGATTTTTCCAACCCGTCCCCGGGGGCATGGAATCTCTTTTTGACGTCAATCTCGTCGAGGGTGATGTGGCCCTGCGCTGGTCCAGCGGCCATGTCAGCGGGTTTGGCGGATATGGACATTATAGCGACAATAGTCCGATAATGAACGATGGGCGCGACATCGTTTATTATGCAGCCGAGGCCGTGCAGGATTTGCCAAAAAAACTTTATGCAGCCGTGCGGTTCAGCCAGGCCCTTTCCAACAACGGCGTCCCCATCGTGGGATTTGGCAAGCCCAGCGATTATTTCGACGATCCGGCCACGGAATTATGGCGGCTCAGCCTGGGGCTCGGCTACCGTTTCAGCGACAATTTCCTGCTAAAATCCGAATGTTCTCTTGAAGGCGGCCGGGACCTGGACGGGGAAGACCGCAACCACGAAGACTTTTTTGGCACGGAAGCTGCCTTCAAGTTCTAATGGATCACGGAACTTTTCCGTCCTTCAGTCATCCTATTGTCAAACGTTTGTCCATGAAGGCTTCATTGGCGATCGTCATGGCGGCTATTTTATGCGGCAATAGCGCGCGGGCGGGAACGATCACGGGCAACGTGCACGCTGAAGGCAAACCAGGCGTGGACTCCAGCCAGGGCGCAGGCGAGGGCGCTTATGCCAGCCGCAAATACAAGTTTGTTCCGAAAGTCAATTATGCGGCCATGCACGATTTTGTCGTTTATATTGAAGGGCCCATCGGCACGAACGGCGCGCCGGCAACCAACGTCATGAGTGTGGCCACCAGGCGGATCGCTCAACAGGGAGCGGTCTTTTCGCCTCACATATTGCCGGTGATGGTCGGCACAACGGTCGAATGGCCGAACAACGACAATATCTACCATAATGTTTTTTCAATGTCGGATGCCAAGCAATTCGACCTAGGGCTCTACAAGGGCGATCCGCCGGACAAGCGGGTCACGTTTGACAAGCCTGGGCGCGTGGATGTCTTCTGCTCCATCCACGAAAATATGCATTGCATCATATTGGTCCTGGAAAATCCTTATTTCGCTTCGACCGACGAATACGGCAATTACCGGATTCCGAACGTCCCGCCCGGGCGGTATAAATTGAAAGCGTGGCATGAGCGGCTTCCCGCGGACGAACAGGAAGTGATTGTCCCCACAAACGGAGAAGTCAGGGCCGACTTCACCCTGACTATCAAAAACCTGCCGCAATATTAACCCGGCCATGATTAAGGTGAATTTTCGCACCAAAGTCCTCGTGCCGGTAATCCTGGTCATGATTGGGCTGGTCGCCGTGACCGTCTTTGTCGTCAATCGCCGGATCAGCCGCCAGTTTCAGACGGAAGCACAAAACACGCTGACCACCGCTGATACGGTTTTTCAAAACCTGCAGGGCCTGGATAGCGAGGGTTTACTGCTGCGATACCACGGCCTGGTCAATCAGCCGTTGTATGTGGCCCTGTTTCCGACCGGCGACCCGGCGACCTTGCGTGAACCTCTCCAAAAGCTCCTGGAGGCCGAACCGGACGTGGCCATTCTATTCTACGCGACCAACAGCTCCAGTATCCTCGCCTGCGAACAACGCGGCTCCGGCGTCTCTCCCGATGCCTTTGCGGCATCGGCGAAAGCGGCCCTGGAGCAGGCCCTGCAAGGCCGGGAACAGGTGGATACCATCAGCGCAGGAAACCGGCTCTACGAAGTCATTTCGATTCCTGTTTACGATGCGTACAAAACCGTCATTGGTGCGCTCACGCTGGGTTCGGAAATCGGCGCCGCCGACGCCGCCAAATTCAGCGAGATTACCCGGTCACAAATCCTTTTTTTTGCGGACCATCATCTGGCGGCTTCGACCTTCACGGACCCCGCGGTCAATCGCGATCTGGAAAACCTGTTAAACGGTGTTTCTTCCGGCCAGGGCGTGAAACAGGTTTCGGCGGGCGGCCAGCATTATTTCTACATCGCCGGAAGCTTTAATTCGCTCGGTAAAAACCGGACGCTGGATTATGTTCTATTGAGTTCGTATGAAGATTCCTTGCGCGCACTGAGGCAAACCCAACAGCTTTTGGTTATTGTGAGCGTGGGCGCGATATTTTTTGGCGCCGCGATTGTTTGGTTCTTTGTCAATAAAATCACCCGGCCGTTGCGCGAGCTGCGCGACAGCGCCGAAGCCGTGGGCCGCGGCGATTATTCCCGCCGGGTTCCAGTCTGCTCCAATGACGAATGCGGCCAGTTGGCCGCGAGTTTCAATCAGATGACGGAAAAGGTGCAGCAGTCCCGCGGGCAACTTGAAAAAACCGTGGAAACGCTCAAGGCCACGCAGGAACAGTTGATTCAGAGCGAAAAACTATCCGCCGTGGGAGAATTTGTGGCCGGGGTGGCGCATGAATTGAACAATCCGCTCGCCGCCGTGATGGGCTTCTCCGAACTGCTCGGGCAGGCGGATGTGGATGCGAAATATCGCCGGCAACTGGACCTGATTTACAAGGCGGCCCAGCGCTGCCAGAAAATTGTGCAATCGCTGTTGAGTTTTGCCCGGAAACATCAGCCCGAGCGCAAGCCGGTTTCGGCGAATGAACTGGTGGAAGCCGTTTTGGAAATCGTGGCCTACCAGTTGCGCACGGGAAACATTGAAGTGGCCACGGCCCTCGATCCCGGGCTTCCCTTGATTATGGCGGATGGGCATCAGATTCAGCAGGTGCTGTTGAATATCATCAATAACGCCCGCCAGGCCATGGAAGGCCGGCCGTCCGGCGGAAAAATTCGCATCGTCTCGTCTGCTTCCAGCCAAAATATCCGGATTGCCATCCAGGATAGCGGTCCGGGCATCACGCCGGAGAATTTGCGCCGCATTTTTGACCCCTTTTTCACCACCAAGGCGGTGGGCCAGGGCACCGGCCTGGGATTGAGTCTTTGTTACGGTATTATCAAGGAACACGGCGGAAACATATATGCCGAAAGCCAGCCCGGCGAAGGCGCGACCTTTGTCATTGAATTGCCCGCCGCCCGCGGCCTGGAAAATCACTCCGCGGCCGCCCCGCCCGAAGTGGAAAAATTTCGTCCTGGCGAAGGAGCAAACCGAAAGGTGCTCGTCATTGACGATGAGGACGCCATTCTACGAATGGTCAGCGAAGTCTTGCTCGGCGGCAACTTTGAAGTGGATCTGGCTCCCGATGGGGAATCGGCGCTAAGGCTGATGGAACGGAACCGTTATGATGTGGCACTCTGCGATTGGAAGATGCCGGGCTTGAACGGCCGGCAGATTTATGAACGAATGTCGGCCATTGATCTGAAGCTGTGTGAGCGCGTGATTTTTATCACCGGCGACGTGATCAACGGCCAGTTGCGGGAATTTCTGGAATCGGAAAAACGCCCTTGTTTAAGCAAGCCGTTTGCCGTTTCCGAGCTGCGGAAAGCAATTAGAACGGTTTTGAAGGCGGACAAACCAGCCGGCTCTTGGCGGACGGGTCAGGAGCAGGCTTGCCTTTCTCCCCGGGGATGAGCAAATTTCGGATAATTGAGCGCTGACGAACAACCAAATTCCGAAGATCAGGCTTTATCTCCGGGTGGATTCAGCCCGAAACGGGTGTTTGCCACCACTCAATGGTCGGTCGTGCTGACCGCCGGGCGGGGTGATATTCCACAGGCACAGGACGCCCTGGAAAAACTGTGCCGGACCTATTGGTATCCGCTTTATGCTTATGTGCGCCGGCGAGGCTATTCACCGGCGGACGCCGAAGACCTCACCCAGGAGTTCTTCGCATGGTTGCTTGAGAGAAAATGGCTGGGCAAAGCCGACCCGCAGCGCGGACGTTTTCGCTCGTTTCTGCTGACGAGCATCAGCAATTTTTTGGCGAACGAGTGGGACAAAGCCAGGACCCAAAAGCGGGGCGGCGGGAAAGTGATCTCGCTGGAACGCGATGAAGCGGAGAATCGTTTAACCTGGCAGCCGCTGTCTTATTGCATTCCCGAGTCTTCTTTCACTCCCGAACAAAGCTTTGAATGGCGTTGGGCGCTGACCTTGCTCGACCAGGTCATGGGCCGGTTGAGCGTGGAGTTTGAGCAGGAGGGCAAGAAAGAACTATTTGACGCGCTCAAACCCTGTCTCCTGGGTGAAAGCTCCACGCAGCCCTATGCCACTCTGGCAACGAAATTGGGCATGACCGAAGGCGCGATCAAAGTGACCGTGCATCGCCTGCGGCAGCGGTACCGCCAGTTGCTGCGCGAAGAAATTGCCGGCACCGTCGCGGCCCCGGAAGAAGTTGAGGAAGAATTGCGATATTTGTTCGCGGTATTGACCCGGAGATAGAACCTATGGAAGCGCATCCCGTTTGCCCAATTTGCGGGACCCCGATTGTGCCGGGAGCGCCCCAGGGCATGTGCCCGGAATGCCTGCTGCGCGCGGGGTTCGAAACCAAATCGGGCCACAAATCAACCGATGGAAAATCCGCCAGTGTGCCGATGGCCGCCGAGGAGGTCGCAACCTTTTTTCCGCAGCTTGAGATCATGGAATTGGCGGGACAGGGCGGAATGGGCGCCGTCTATAAAGTCCGCGAGCGCGAGCCGAACCGGATTGCGGCGTTGAAATTTTTGTTTCCGGAAAAACAGGCGTCGCCGCAGTTTGCCGAACGCTTCGAACGCGAAGCCCGCATGCTGGCCGCGCTGACGCATCCCCACATCGTCACGGTTTATGATTTTGGCAAAGTGAACAAACGGTGTTATCTGCTCATGGAATATGTGGACGGCCTGACGCTGCGGCAATTGTTCCGCGCGCGCAAACTTTCGCCCCGGGAAACGCTCGAGATCGTGCCGCGGCTGTGTGAAGCGCTGCAATATGCGCACGAACAAGGCGTCGTGCATCGGGACATCAAGCCGGAAAATATTTTGCTCGATAAAAACGGCCGGGTGAAGGTGGCGGACTTCGGCATCGCCAAGATGTTGAATCTTCCGGGCAACCTGACGTTGACCGGCTCAATGGACGTGGTGGGCACGCCGCTTTACATGGCCCCGGAACAAATCGAAAATCCGCAGGTGGTGGATTGCCGCGCGGACATCTATTCGCTGGGCGTCGTTTTTTACGAGATGCTGACCGGCGAATTGCCGCTGGGCAAGTTCCTGCCGCCTTCGCAAAAAATCGAAATCGATCCGCGGCTGGACGAGGTGGTCATTCATGCGCTCGAAAAGGAACCGGACCGGCGGTATCAACAGGCCGGCCAGATGAAGACGGACGTGGAAACGATTCTTCAAACGATGCGGCAACGGGAAGAATCCCGGGCCAGGACCGGCCCGGCGCCGGCCGCCCGAACCGCCCGCCCGGCCGCGCTGGTCGCCGAAGCCCAGGCAGCGGCCGCGCGCGTGGCTTTGCCGCCGAAACCGGCCCGGCGGCGTTCGCAGGCTTCCCGGAGTTTTGGGATCACCATCGCGATTGCGGCCGGTGTGATCGTGGTTTTCACAGTCCTGCTTTTGGCTGCGTTTCATCTGTTAAGATCCAAGTAAAGGCGTGGGCGGAAAACCTCATCAGAGTCCACGCTCAGCTTCTTCGCAATTTTCAATTAATTGACTTCATCGCGCCAATCGCGGACAATAGAATCATGAAGGCGGATGTTGAACTGATTTTGCATCGCTGGCCGTACGGCTTGGAGGTGCAAGCCTCGCGCAATGGTTTGCTGTTGCGCCCTCGTCGAAGGGCCCGCTCAAACTGGGCGAAGGCCTTTCGCCGTCCACTTCGTTCCTCAGACAATCTTTCTACCGTGCGGGATTTGACCAATCAGTTTGACCGCAAGGAATGGAAATGGTGATTGAACGGTTCAGCATTTTTCTCGTCAGGCTTGATCCCACGGCGGGTGCAGAAACGTCCAAAACGCGGCCATGCGGTAGTATCACCGGACGAGTTAAAACAACGCCGTTGCGACTGTCATCATTGCTTCAATGACCACCGCGTGCCGTGGCTGGCCAACGAGAGTCGAAATCAAATTTCAAGATAAAACCGGTGAAATTGCGCTCGATCAAATTCGTGCTGTGGACAAAATTCGCCTGGTGAAACGGCTTGGCAAATTGGACCAGGAAACCGCAAGCGCGGTCCTGGACATGCTTGGCGAATTGTTTGCGCTTTGAAATTTATCTCATCCCCTTTGCCGCGATGTCCGTTCGGACATGCGCGTCCTCGAAATGAATTTTTTTCACCGCGGCATAGGCGGCGGCTTGCGCGGCTTTCAAATCTTTGCCCAGGGCGGTTACTCCAAGCACGCGGCCGCCGTTGGTGACGATTTGCCCGTCTTTTAACGCGGTTCCGGCATGAAATACTTTTACGTCCGGCAATCTCGCTGCGTCTTCCAGGCCCTGAATAGGCTTACCCTTATCATAGCTTCCCGGATAACCGCCGCTGGCCATGACGACACATACGCTGGCTTCCGGTTTCCATTTCAATTCGATTTTGGATAAAGATCCGTTCACGCTGGCGTCGAGCAGTTCTGCCAAATCATTTTCCAAACGCATAAGATAGACCTGGGTTTCGGGATCGCCGAAGCGGGCGTTGAATTCCAAAACGCGCGGGCCATTACGAGTGAGCATGATGCCCGGGTACAGGATGCCTCGGAAATCAATCCGCTCTTCGGCGCAGCCCCGCAGCCACGGTTTCAGAATGGCCTCGCCGGTTTTTTTCAATTCTTCGTCATCTAAAAACGGCGTCGGAGAGTATGTGCCCATGCCGCCGGTGTTGAGGCC
>JASHPN010000184.1 GCA_030038175.1 Verrucomicrobiia bacterium | reverse complement strand
TTGACGAGCGTTATTCGCGGAATTGAATCCAGCCGTCCCTTCGGGACTCGGCGCCTTTGCCGTCGTTTCCCGGCGTTGAAACGCCGGGTTATTTCCGGATGTCCCTGGCGGGACAAGCCTCGTCTCCCACGCAATAAAGGGGGATTACGGTGTCTCGAAGCAGGGGCGGCCGGGTTTGCAGGTGTCTTTGCGCACGGGGCGGTCGTCCACGCCCACCACGGTTTGGGTGCGGTTGCACCAGAGATGGCAGGGGGTGGCCTGCTCGATTTCTTTCTCGGCAAAGGCTTGCTCGGGCGTCCGGCCGATATACAGGGATTTGGTCCGCAGATGTCTGCAAAAAATCTCGTTCATGGTCAGCCTTTCAGTTTGAGCAAGGTTCGCCGGATGAGCGCGTGTGCCATGGGCACTTTGTAAGCGTTATGTTCCAAGGGCCGGGCTTCTTTCAAAATCATGTCCGCCGCCGCGGAAGCGGTCTCGTCGTCCAGCGTTTTGCCATTGAGAAATTGATTGGCGGCTTCCACCTGATGCGGCACTGGAGAAATGCTCCCGAGCGCCACGCGCGGATGCGCCAGCTTGCCATCCACGACATCCGCGGCCGCCGCGCAACTCACGAGCGCCCAGTCGAAGGCATGCTTGTCGCTCACTTGCATATACGCGCTACTGCGGCGCGACGTGGGAATTTCCACCCGCAAAATCAGATCGCCCGGGTCGAGGGAATTGTGCGCTAAAGGATTTTCCCAGGCGCGATGATAAAGCGCGTCCATCTTCATGGGAGTTTCCTTGCCGTTCCGCAACACGATGGCCGTGGCGTCCAGCGCCGCAAACGTCGTCGCCAGGCTCGATACGACCGGACTGATGCAGGTGTTGCCGGTGAACAAACTGTGATAACGATTGTCGCTCTCGCGCGCGTAGCAAAGATCGCCGCCGCGTTTCAGGCAAACCGTGTCCCGATGCCGGAAATACCAGCAACGGGAGTGTTGCGCCAGATTTCCGCCCACGGTGGCCACGTTGCGGATTTGCGGCGAGGCAATTTCCATGGCGGCATCATGCAGTCCGGGAAAAGCCTGCGCGAGGCCGGCATTGTCTTCAATTTCCGCGATGGTCACCAGGGTGCCGAGGGTCCAATGCCTTCGGCCGGGCTCAATTTTGTTCAGTCCGGGCAGGGACTTGATGTTGACCAGAATATCCGCATTGATGAGATAGTCCTTCAACAGGCCGAGCAAATCGTTGCCGCCGGCAAGGTAAGCGCCCTGGTTTCCGACGAGGCTCCGTGCGCTGTCGGGTGAGAGGGCGGTGGCGTATTCAAAAGCATTCATAATTTTCAGGAGGGGACAGGCGCCGGGACTTTGCCGAGCGCGGCGAGCACTTTGGCCGGCGTGATGGGCAGGGAATAGACGCGCACGCCGATGGCGTTCGCCACGGCATTGGCGATGGCGCCGGCAGTCGGGACCGTGGCCGGTTCGCCGATGCCAACCACACCGCGTTCGGGCATGTTGATTAAGACGACTTCGATATCCGGCATGTCGGAGATGCCGGAGACTTTGTAGGTTTCGAAATTGGGATTAAGCACGACGCCGGACAGGCTGTCCATGACGCGTTCCTCGTAGAGTGCGTAGCCCATCCCCATGATGACGCCGCCGTTGATGGTGCTGGCCAGGGTCAATCGGTCAATGATCAACCCGCAGTCATGGACGGCGACAATCTTCTTCGCCGTGACCAGGCCGGTTTCCGTGTCCACGTCCACTTCGGCGAACTGAACACCATAAGCCGGACCGCTGGCCAGGCCCTCCTGCCATTGGCCGCTCACTTTGAGCGGAGTCACGCCCAGTTTTTTGCAGGCCGGAAACCAATTATCGCCGCGCGCGTCGGGAAGGCCGCTTTTGGCCTGCAACTGTTGCAGGGCGTTGGCGCAAATGTCATAGACGACCGGAGAAACTGAGGGGCAAGTGGTGCTCCCGCCGCTGCCCGGACCGGGCGGGAAATTAGTGTCACCCACTTTGACGGTAATTTGTTCCGGCGTCAGGCCGAGCATTTCGGCGGCGACGACGGCAATGACGGTCTTGGTCCCCGTGCCGATGTCCTGCACGCCCAGGCGAAATTCCACGCTGCCATCGGGATTGATTTGCGCTTCGCCGGTGGTGTAGGAAGCTCCCCGGCCTCCGGGCCATGCGGCCCCCGCGCAACCGATCCCGGTTTTTATGACTCCGGGCGAACTTCCCGGTTTTTGATATTTTTCTTTCCACCCAAACTTTTCCGCGCCGGTTTTATATTCACGCTGCCGGATTTCACTTGAGTCGTTCAGCAGGCGAAATTCCAACGGGTCCATGCCCAGCTTTACGGCGAGGTCATCCATGGCGCACTCCATTCCGTATGAGGCCGGCGGATGTCCCGGCGCGCGAAAAGCGCGGGACGACCCCGCGTTGACCGCCACGCTGGTCTGCGAGACCCGATAGTTTGGAACTTTGTAAAGGTAGGGCGAAGGAATGTTGGCTCCCCCGCCGCCCCCGCCGGAATCGCCGCCGGCGCCGATACCGGCCGTGCCATAATTCTCTATTTGAAAGGCGTGCAACTTGCCGTCCGACGTTGCGCCCATTTTGATCTTTTGAAAACTTGAAGGCCGGTTGCCTACGGCCAGGTTCTGGTCAAACCGAGTCAGCATCAGCCGCACGGGCGCTTTGGCCTGTTGCGATAGCCTCGCGGCCAGCACGCCCTCGGCCCCGGGGCCGAATTTTGACCCGAAACCGCCACCCATGAAATCGGTCAGCACACGCACCCGGCTGCGGTCAAGCTGGAGCGCTCCGGCCAGGCCGTCCTGCACGCTGGAAATGCCCTGCGTGGAAGCCCATGACGTCACGCCTTCATCCGTCCATGAGACCGTGCTCCCATGTGTTTCCATGGGATTATGAATCAGCACCGGCGTCGTATAAAAGCCTTCAATGACGGCCGCGCATTCCGAAAAGGCGGACTCCGCGTCCCCTTTGTTATGGGCGCGAGGCGCGCCGGCATTTGCTGAATCCTCCCAAACCCGCGGCGAGTCTTCTTTGATAGCATCAGATTCATGAACCACAAAGTCCTTGCTCACATCGGCTTTTACCTCGATGGCGCGGAGCGCGTCCAGGCAGGCCTGTTTGGACGTGCCGGCCACGGCCGCGATTTCTTCGCCGTAAAAACGGACGTTGAAAGGCGCATCGCGCACGGCGACGGCGGCCTTGATCCCGGGAACCTTGAGGGCCTTGTCCAGGTTGACCGATAAAATCTTCGCCGAGGGCCACTTGGAGCGCAGAATCATGCCGTAGAGCCATCCCGGGGCCTGGATGTCGGAGGCGTAGCGCGCGCGCCCGGTCACTTTGGCGGGGGCGTCCACGCGCTTGACGGATCCGCTGATATATTTGGGGTTTGAGGGCCAGCTAGACATGTTTGATGACCTCCGTTTTATCGGCCATGCTCACGCCGGCCGCTTGAAAGACCGCCTGCAAAATATGCGGTTGGGTGCCGCACCGGCACAGATTGCCCGAGCAGGCGTGTTTGGTTTCCGCCAGAGTGGGCCGGGGATTCTTTTGGAGCAGCGCGGTGACGCTCATGATAAAACCGGGTGTGCAATAACCGCATTGCAACGCGTCTTTGTCAATAAACGCCTGTTGCACCGGGGACAAATTGCCGTTCGCGGCCAGGCCCTCTACCGTGGTGATTTGATGTCCCTGGGCTTCAATGGCCAGTTTCTGGCACGAATAAATGGGCCGCCCGTCCATGAGCACCGTGCAGGCGCCGCAGGCCGCGCGGTCACAACCTTCCTTGGCTCCGGTGAGGCTGGAATAATTTCGCAGGGCGTCCAGCAGCGTGACGCGCGGTTCCAGTTGCAATTGCAGGTTCTGGCCATTGACGGAAAGGGTTACCGGCACGGCGCCCGGACCGATGACCTTTTCAGCGTTGGCCTTTTCCAGTTCCTGCGCCACCGCCGCCGTCTGGGCGGCCACTGTGGAAATGGCGGTCACGCCCAACCCCTTGATAAACTCGCGGCGCGATACGATGCCGAATTTCTCCTCTTCAGGCTTTTTCATAGGAAACGATTCATTGCTTCTTTGTAATCCTCCGGCGTGTCCAGGTCAAGCGACAGACCGGGATCATTTATGGGATATTGGACGCTGGAACCGGGAAGATGTTTCAAAAAATCTTTAAGAGTATCAGCATCAGTCTGTTTTAAATTCTCGAAAATCCGGCGGGGCAGGAGAACCGGATGCCTGGCATGTCCTTCAAATTCCGGCTGACACACGGCATCCGGATGTTCCGCATAAAACCCGAGCAACGAGCGCAGCCGGTCCGTCCGCAAATGCGGCTGGTCCCCCAGCGCAATCGCATAGACGCTAATTTCCGGTTTCCACCCTTTCCAATGGGCCGCGCATTGAATGGAGCTGAACATTCCGCGTTCAGCCAGCGGATTTTCAATCCAATCCGACGGCGGGGCGCCTTGGACGCGCAATTCCGCGAGCAGCGCGGAATCATCCGGCCGGTGGACGACGGCGATTTGGCACGCGCCCAATTCCCGCCATTGGGCGATAATATGGCTGATCACTGTTGTGCCCCGCCAGGGCAGCAGCAATTTGGGACGGCCCATCCGCGACGACGCACCGGCGCCGAGGATGATGACGGCTAAAGGCGGGAAGTTGTGCTTTATTTTTTTATTTTTAACCACAGATGGACACAGCGCGGCAGAGCCCCCGGCAACGAGGATGGATGATTGATCCGCCTCCGCACATGCTTCGGCGCGACGGGAGATGGAAGATGGAGACGGCAACTGAACGTGCTGCGACTGGTCTCCCGATAGATCGGGAGACACAGTCGCGCTCCGTCGCGATCCGGGGATGACAGTGTCCGCGAAATATTTGTGCAAACCGCGAAAACTGTTAGGCACAGGGTTGCGGATGGATCCAACGGCGAATTAAGCCACATGGTCTTCGTCATTCTTCTTCTGTGCCTTGATTTGTTTCTCGACAGCGCGCCGGCTGTTTTGGCCGGTGAATAAATCGAATAGTCGCGCACCCCAAAGATCTCCTCCAATTCCATAACCAATAAAGAGGCCGGTTAGCGCGCCAAAGACCAGCCATACCTTGAGGCCAGCCCTCCAAATTCCATAACGAAAAAACAGAAACAGCAGTCCGAACCCCAGGAGGCAAACAATCGTTCGAAAAAAATATTTCATAACGCACTCTGCTTCATCTCCGCCCGTTTTTGGATGTATTGCGCCAGAACGCTCACGGCGATTTCATGGGTGCCCGTGGCGCCGATGGGGAGGCCGACCGGGCAGGCAACGTGGTCAAACTCTTCCGCATTGGCAATCTTCTGTTTCATGAATTGCTCGCGCATAATGCGTGCTTTGCGGCGGCTGCCGATCATCCCCAGGAAGGCAAATGGGCGGTGAATCCATTCGGACAGCACCAGAGCGTCGTGCTGATGGCCGCGCGTGACAATCAAGCCGAACGCCGGGGAAGCCGCCGGCGATTCTTTGAGCAATTCATGCCAGGCGCCAACGCGCAACCGCGTTTCCGGCGGAAAAAAATTGTGATTAGCCAGTTCGGGCCGATCGTCAAAAACGGTGACTGCAAAATCCAGCTTCAAGGCCAGCGGCGCCACCGCCTGGGCGACGTGCCCCGACCCGGCAATCCACAGAACGGCCGGCGGCTCGACCTTTTCCTGATATAACCATTCGCCATTGCCCTCATTTTCCATGGATGCGATGGTAAAGTCCTTTTTCACCCCCCATTGTATCGGGCCGGCCAAGGCGGCCAGTTTTTGCCACAAGTCCGCCGCATCCGCCGCGCGGGGTAAAATCAGGCCCGACACCCGGCCGCCGCAAATCAGGCCGTCGTCCCAGCCGAAATCGTGATCGAGCAGCATGTCAAAAGTGGCCGCTTCGCCGGTGCGCAGCGCCCTTTTGGCGCGGGCATGCACCTCCGCTTCCAGGCAGCCGCCACCCAAGGTGCCGACCACTTTGCCATCCGGAAAAAACAGCGCCTTGGCGCCGATGCGTTGCGGGCTGGAACCTTTTGCGCCGGAGATCAATGCCAGCGCGAAGGGCCGGTTTTCTTTCACCGCCGCGACAAGTTGTTCGTAAAATCCTGGCATCTTGCTCGTACCTGAAATTACATCGCCCGCGGAAACGATTCAACGAATTAACCCATGAAGCCATCCGCAGGGACGCATCTCAAAATTTAGCGGCTTGACTATCGGTTTCATTAACACCCCGCTTTTAGCGGGGTCTGGAGTTTGGCTGTTGATTTTTAATTGCAGCTCAAGAATGCGGCTGAGGCCAGAGGGACGTCGCATTTTTGTGACTTCTCCTCGGCGCCGGTGCCGGTTGTGAAGTCGGAAAAATGTTTAGGATTTAGCGCTTGGGCCCAGAGTTCACGTCGCAATTGATTAATCAGTTCGGTGGTGGTGGCTCGTTCCTGCTTT
>JASHPN010000183.1 GCA_030038175.1 Verrucomicrobiia bacterium | reverse complement strand
GAAGACGCTCCACCAGGTGTAATGGCCCCCGCCCTTCTCAAATTCGCGGAAGGTGTCCAGAAAACCGGCGCTGACAAACGAGGTGAACCCGGCGCGCTCTTCCGGGGTAAATCCGTGGTTATGCATGTTCGCCTTTGGGTTGGCCAAATCTATTTCCGTGTGGGCCACGTTTAGATCACCACAAAAAATGACCGGCTTCTTTTTTTCGAGGTTTTTCAGATACGTCAAAAAATCGCGGTCCCATTTTTGGCGATATTTCAGGCGGGATAAGTCGCGTTTTGAGTTGGGAACATAGACATTCACCAGGAAAAAATCCTTAAATTCCGCCGTTTGCACGCGGCCTTCGCCGTCGTGTTCCACGATTTCGACGCCGTTGGATACGTTCGACGGCCGCGTCCTGGCAAAAATGGCCGTGCCGGAATAGCCCTTGCGCAAGGCGGAATTCCACCAGGTCGTGTAATGGCGCGGCCAAAGTTGTTCGACGTCGTCGGCGCCGCACTTGATTTCCTGGAGGCACAGGACATCGGGCTGTTCGGCATCCAAAAACTCCAAAAAATTTTTCTTCAACACGGCGCGAAGGCCATTGACGTTCCAGGAAATCAATTTCATTCAAAAATAATATTGAATATTTCAGAAGGCAGGGTAGTCTAAAGTTCGGGCAAATCGGATGAAAAAATTATCTCGGTTATTTCGGGCAGCCGCATTATTCGGCGCGGTCATTTTTATACCCATGGCGGAAGCCGCGACGCCGCCTCTGCCGCCGTTGCAGACCATCATCCAGCGCGTAATGCAAACGTCCGCCGATGAAAACGCCGAATATCATATTTTCAATCAGCACTACACCTACACCCGCGACAAGGTGACGAAGTTTTTTGACGGTCAAGGCAAGTTGAAACAACGGGAGGAAAAGCAGAGCACGAACTGCCCCAGCCCAGTCGCAATCGTTTCCAATCCGCAGCCGGGGCCCGAGATTGTTTCTCTCACCACACATGAAGCATCAAAAACGCAGCCCAATATCCATGGCGTGGCGCTGGGCAAAAAGGAAGACCTGCTGAATCCCGCCATCATCAAGCGTTTCAAATTAACATTGGTCGGACGTACGATGGTCAATGGCCGTCCGACGTTGATTTTGGATTTTGCGCCGGCCAGCGATCATCTGCCGGTTTTCAACATTAAAGATCGGTTCATTAACTCGATTGCGGGACGCGCCTGGGTGGATGAACGCGACTTTACGCTGGAAAAGGCGGATCTTCATCTGACGCGAAAACTTTCGGTGCTGGGCGGGATCGTCGGATCGGTTTCGAAATTTACTTTTTCTTTTGATCGTGAACGCACGCCGGACGGCTATTGGTTCACACGAGACCTGGATTGGCACGTGGACGCACACGAAGCCACATTCCAACGCGTCATTGACCACCACGAACAAGTTTCAAATCTACAAAAAGTTCGGTGAAGGAAACGACGAAAGGGACGGAAAGGACGGAAGACAGCCTGTGACCCGAATGCGCGTGGCCGTTGACGCTACGGTCTGCGCCCGGTAAGTTATTCTGAGTCAAATGATCGCCAATATTGCAAATAAACAAGCCTCGGCCCCGAATTTCCGCGTCGGCGATGAGCGCCTGGTCAAGCTGACGGCCGGGGCGGCGCAAAAAGTTTCGTCGTTGCTGTCCAAACAAGGACGGCCTAAAGGTGTTTTGCGCGTGGCCGTGGTGGGCGGCGGCTGCTCGGGGCTGCAATATAAAATGGATTTGCAGGACGCGCCGGCCAACCGCGATATCCTGGTGGAAAGCTCCGGGGTGCGCGTGGTGGTGGATCCCAAGAGCGCGCTTTATGTGACTGGGAGCGAATTGGATTATCTGGATACCCTCGACGGCGGTTTCAAAGTGACGAATCCCAACGCGGCGACGACGTGCTCGTGCGGCGAAAGCTTCAGCGCGTGATGGGGCCGGATTACTTTGCGCTGCTGGACGAAACCCGCCGGCCCTGGCTCGATCCCGAAGGGTTGAAGCAAAAGTTTCTGGCGCGCTCGGCTGAGGCGCATCCCGATAAAATTCATGGGGCTTCGGAACCGAAGCGAAATGCGGCGGCGCAGAAATTCGCCGCGCTAAACGCCGCCTATCATTGCCTGGTCCGGCCCAAATCCCGGCTATTGCACGTGCTGGAACTGGAGCGCGGGACCAAGCCCAAAGAAGTCCAGGAAATCCCGAACGCGCTTGCCGGAATTTTCGCGGAAGTCGCGACCGCGTGCCGGGAGGCCGACCGGTTTCTCGTTGAAAAGGCCAAAACGGCTTCCCCCTTGCTTCAAGTTCAGTTGTTCGAGCGCGGCCTGGAATGGGTTGACAAATTGAAGGTGTTGCAAAAGAAACTTTCGGCATTGTCCGAGGAACTGATGGCGGCTTTAAAAGAGGCGGACGCAAAATGGATATCCGGGGACGGCAAAACACGCGGCCAACTGTTGGATGAACTGGAGAACCTTTACCGCCTGTTTAGTTATTTCGACCGCTGGCACAGCCAAATTCAGGAACGGATGGTGCAACTCTCATTATGAAAACAGTTCAGGCATGCCTGATGGCGTTTATCTGCGCCCTTTTTTTCCGCAACAGCGCAATGGCCGAGAAGAGCTGGGAGGCGGTCCTGAGCACAATGCCCTTAAACGCCCATGCCACGGAACTGAACGAAACCAACTGCGTCCCCTTAATCCTGAATGCGTTTCAATCCAATAGCGTCGTCAAAGCCCTTATTTTCATGCCGGGCGCGACTGACGAACTTTATTTTTTCCACCGTGTGCACGCGCGGCTGGCGGCCACAAATCCTTCGCTGGCCAACGCGATTGGCGCGCTGACAAACCAAACCTGCATTCAAGCGGATTTTCGCGCGCCGTTCCTCCTGTTACACACCACCGAAGACGTCGTGGACCCGATCGCCATTGTCAAAAGCCGGGGCACCGCTGCTAAATTACGGCGGCGGATGGTTTCCGACCGCATGGTTTTCAATGATTGCGCATGGGACGATTTGCGAACCGCGTTGCGAAGGGAGTTGAGCGTAGAGCTTCGCCCGTTTGCGAACGCTCCCGATTCGTGGCACTTCTACCATCACACTTTTGCGGCGTGTGGTTTGAGTCAATGGGAACTGTTGGAAGCCGTGGCTTTGTCGGGCAAGACGACATTCACGCTGCACTGGTGGACGGCGGATTTTCGACTGGACACCCGGAACGGACCGACACCGGGGTTGAAGAGTACCCCTTGAGAGTGACGACAAAAAAGCATTGCGGCAGGGAGATTTTCGGTTATGCTTGGGCCTC
>JASHPN010000182.1 GCA_030038175.1 Verrucomicrobiia bacterium | reverse complement strand
TTCAATCTGAAATTTTTAACTTTAAATTTCGAACTTTTAATTGGAATTTCGTTCACACCGGCCGGCCGAACGCGTTGGCGGCACAACTATCTATCAACAAACAACTTATTTTTATCAAGCTGCCTAAAAAACCCTTCGTTTACTTCGTTCACACCCTATACCCAAATGAAATGTGTGTCATCCTGCCTGATACCCGTGAGGGGAGCGTCCTCCCGCTCCCTCACCTGCTTTCGCTCGGACGCTACGGCAAGGCAGGCGGTCGCGGCTCGGTTGGCAGCGCGGCAGTATTCGTGCCTATCAGTGTTCATCCGTGGTTAAATTCTCGTGTGTTTAGTGTATTTCGTGGCCCAAATCTGCCGGGCTTCGCGGTTGCAAATGCGGTTTTTCTGAAATATAATAGGGACTTGCTGCCCATGCGGTCACAGAAAGAAGCCCCGCGCCATCTTATCTCCGTGAAAAAATTAATTGGAAACCTGTTCATCCTTTTGCTGGCGCTGGCGCCGACGGGATACGCCGCCACACCGTCCATCATTCCGTTGCCCGAACAAATGCAGCTTCGGCCCGGCGTCTTCACTCTGTGCCCGACTGAAACGCCGACGTCCGCCCCGGGGCATCCGCTGGTCAAAATCTATACCGATCCTATTTCTCAAACCACCGGGGACTATTTCGCCGCCCAACTGTTCAAATCCACGGGCCAGCAATTTGTGGTGCTCCCGACGAGCGCGGACGGCCCGGTGCGGGACTCGATTTTGCTGACGACGGCCAATGCCAACACCAACCTGGGCGCCGAAGGATATGAACTGACGGTGGCGCCCGATTCGGTCGTCATCCGCGCCCCGGCCGCGGCCGGAGTTTTTTATGGCGTGCAATCGCTGTTGCAACTGTTGCCGCCCCAGATCTTGGCTTCGCAACCGGCCACCAACGTCGCCTGGACAGTCCCCTGCGTCTATATCTATGACCAGCCGCGGTTTCCGTGGCGGGGCGTGATGCTGGACGTGGCCCGGCATTTCATCGGCAAAGGTCAAATCAAACAACTGCTCGACGCCATGGCCCTGCATAAGTTGAACGTGTTGCACTTGCACCTGACCGATGACCAGGGCTGGCGTCTGGAAATCACCAACTATCCCGCCTTGACGACCAATAGCGCCTGGCGCGCGGGCATAGATTACTCCCTGAATCCGCGCGCGAGCAGCGCGACCAATGCGGCGGGACAGTATGGCGGATTTTTGACCCAGGCGGACGCGCGCGAAATCGTCGCCTACGCGCAGCAACTGCAGATCACGGTGGTGCCGGAAATTGAAATTCCCTGCCACGCCACCGCCGCTTTGGCCGCCTATCCGCAATTTGGCTGCGACAATCCGCAATCGGATTACAACATGGATTACCCGAATATTAATTACAGCGTGGACCTCTTCAGTCCCGGCAGTCCGGGCACGATGGCGTTTTTTGAGGAGGTCCTGAGGGAAGTCATGGCGATTTTCCCGAGCCAATATATTCATTGCGGCGGCGATGAAGTCGTGTCGAGTGAGGACACGCAATGGAACACCAATACCAGCGACGTCAACCAAATGGAAGCCGTTGGCATTACCCCCAACGGAGACACCTCGATCGTCGCCTACCAATACTGGCTTTCCACAAATCTTGCCTCGTATATTCAATCGCAGGGGCGGACGATGATGGGATGGACCGAGATCGAAAACGGAGCCATCGTGCCGAACGCGGCGTTGATGGACTGGGAATACGGCAGTTCGAGCAAAGCTTTGGTAACCGCGGAAGCGGGACAAAAGGTGGTCATGGCGTCGGAGACGAACTGCTATTGCAATTACGTCGAGGGCACGAATCTGAATTTCGAACCACCTTTCATCGTGGGCGGGGTCCCCAATTATTTGTTGGTCACCAATGTCTATGGATTCGAACCGTTGCCGTCCGGTCTGCCGGCGCAATACGATGCCAACATCCTGGGCGCCGAATGCACGTTGTTTACGGAATACGTGCCGTCGTTTGAAAACGTCCTGTTCAAGCTGTTTCCGCGCGCGTGCGCGATGGCGGAAGTGACGTGGACGCCCGCCGCCTCGAAAAATTACACCAATTTCCTTCAGCGGCTGTCGGTGGATGAACAGCGCCTGGCGCAGATGGGGATCAATTACAACCGCGAAACCATTCCCCAAGTCGGCTCCTGGTCGCCGTCCCAGGTTTCAACCAGTTATTCCACGCTGCAATGGAACATTACCACCAATATCACCGCTCCGGGCGAAATTGATGTCAACTTTTGTTATTCCAGCGGGAACAATACCCTGAATATTGCCTGGGCGTCCCTGCTGCAGAACGGAATCGAGATTGACCGCGATACGCACAACGGTTACGCGCAGCAATCGGCGACCCCAGCCGCCGCAACGACCAACGCCACTCTTTATGTGTTGCATCTGCCGGCATTAAAACAAGGAGCGAGCTATTTGATCGAGGCCTCCGTGCAGGGCGCCGGCGGCACAAACTCAACCGGGATCGTCTATCTGCCGAATTGGGATTAACGGCCCGTTTAACATGAGATTTCTTTATTGCGCCATCGCCTCCGCCGCCCTCGCGGCCACCTCGGCCGACGCGCAATTATTCAACTTCACGACGCTGGCCGGATCGGCGGCGCGCGGTAATGTGGACGGACCTGCCGCCACTGCTCAGTTCAACAGTCCGGGCAGCGCAGCCATGGACACAAACGGAAATCTCTATGTGGCCGATGCGGCTGATGACACGATTCGCAAAATCGCGCCGAACGGCACGGTGATCACGTTTGCCGGTTCTCCGGGTGTGAGCGGCAGCGCCGACGGCGCGGGAACCAATGCCTTATTCAACGGGCCCCAGGCGGTGGCCGTGGACGGTTCAGGCAACGTCTATGTGGCGGACACCGGAAATTTTACGATCCGTACCATTACACCCGCCGGGGCCGTCAGCACCCTCGCCGGTGTGGCCGGGATGAGCGGGAGCGCGGACGGCGCGGGGACCAACGCGCTGTTCGATGAACCCGGGGCCATTGCCGTGGACGCGTCGGGGAATATTTTTGTGGCGGACACGTGGAACCACACCATCCGGGAAATCAGCCCGGCCGGCGTGGTCGAAACGATCGCCGGTTCTCCCGGCAATTTCGGCTATACCAATGCCGTCGGGACCAATGCGCTCTTTTATGAACCGGCGGGCGTGGCCGTTGACTCCTCCGACGACGTGTTTGTGGCGGACACTGGGAATAATGTCATCCGGGAAATCAGCTCCGGCGGAGCGGTGAGCATCGTTGCCGGTTCGGCAGGAAATTTTGGCTACGCCGACGCCGACGGAACCAATGCGTTGTTTGATTCGCCCCGCGGAATTTCATTGGATTCTTCAGGCAATCTTTACGTGGCGGATTATTTGAATAATGTCATTCGCGAAATAGTTCCAGGCGGCGCGGTGGCGACGGTTGCGGGGTCGGGAACTCAATTTGGCAGCGCTGATGGGGCGGGAACGAATGCCCTGTTCTTTGGCCCCGAGGGTGTCGCGGTGAATCCCACGAACAACGGGCTCATTTATGTGGCAGATACCGGCAATTCAACCATCCGAGAGCTTGCCGTCTCGGGGCAAAACTGGAATGTCTCGACGCTGGCCGGCGAAGCGTCATGCGGCAGCACCAATGCCAGCGGACCCACGGCCAGATTTTTTTGGCCGATGGGTATTGCCGCCGACGGCCAGGGGAATTTTTATGTGGCCGACACGGCGAACAACACCATTCGGGAGATTTTGGCCAATGGCACGACCACGACTATCGCCGGTTCACCGGGAATGGCCGGCAGCACAAACGGCGACGGAACCAACGCATGGTTCAACGCGCCCCAGGGCGTCGCGCTGGACAGCGCGGGGAATATTTACGTGGCGGACACGGGAAATTCGATCATCCGCGTGATCACCCCGGGCGGAATGGTCAGCACCCTGGCCGGCACGGCAGGCAATCCGGGCAGCGCCGACGGAACCGGCGGCGCCGCGCAGTTTGATGCGCCGGAGGGAATTGCGGTGGACGGCACCAATATTTTTGTCGCGGATACACTCAACCATACCATTCGCGAAGTCACCTCCTCGGGCGTCGTCACGACTTTTGCCGGAACGGCGGGAAATTTTGGCAGCGCCGATGGCACAAACGGGGCAGAATTTGACGGGCCAACCGGCATGGCCGTTGATAATTCCGGGAATCTCTTTGTCTCGGATTTTTACAATGATACGATCCGAAAAATCACACCCGGCGGCGTGGTCAGCACGATTGCGGGTTTGCCGCGGGTTTTTGGCGACGCCGATGGCACGGATTGCGCCGCCCGTTTTTTCGAGCCTGAAGGTATCACGGTGGATCCGTTGGGAAATGTCTATGTCGCTGACGCGGGGAACCAGGCCATTCGACAACTCACGCCCGACGGAACAAATTGGGTGGTTTCGACGATTGCCGGCTGGGCGGGAAATCCCGGCAGCGCCGATGGCTCGGGCGTTGGCGCGCGTTTTTGTTACCCCGCTGGAATGGTGATGGAGGCCGGAGATCTTGTTCTGGTGGATTCCGGGAACAACACTATGCGTGCAGGTTCCATTATCACCAACAATCCGCCCGTGATTGATGGCCAGCCGCAAAGCCAGGCAGTCAGCGAGGGAAGTCCGGCCGCCTTCAGCGTCAATGCCACCGGCGGTCCGTTGTATTATCAATGGCAGTTTAATGGCGTGAATCTCCCGGGGGCAACTGCGGCCAGTTATGATTTGTCGAGCGCCCAGCCCGCCAACGCGGGAATTTATGCGGTCATCGTCACCAGCCCGACCGGAAGCGCGGTCAGTTCAAACGCGCTCCTGACCGTTTATGCGCCTCCAACCATTACCAATCAGCCGGCGAGCCAAACCTGTTTGCAAGGCGCGACGGTGGCGTTCAGCGTGGGCGCCGGGCCGCAACCCTTGGCGTATCAATGGGAGGAAAACGGCAGGCCGCTGTTCAATTCGGCGAACGTGAGCGGCGCAACGACCGCCACGTTGACCCTCAGCAACGTCACGACCGCCTCCAGCGGCGGTTACTCGGTGCTGGCGAATAACGGCTATGGTTTCGCCGCCAGTTCGAACGCCGTTTTGACGGTGTTCTTTGTGCCGCCGCCGGATTCGCCTCAGCCTTACGCCTGGTGGCAGCTCAATGAAGGCGCCGGCGCCTTCGCGTTTGATTATTCAGGCAATGGCCACTACGGCACGTTAAATTCGGGCACGAGCTGGACCGCCGCCGGACATTCCGGCGACGGCGTCTATTTTAACGCCACCGAATATTCCCTGATCACAATCAACAATCCGTTTACGCTGGCCAAGACGACCAGTTGGACGGCGACGATGTGGGTGAACCGATGGGAATCCAGGAGCGCCTCCACGCTGATCAGCGGGACGTCCGACGCCTTGAAACTGGAACAGTACGACGAAAACAGCGAGGTCGGCTATACGTATTACAGCCACTTTGACGAGGAATTTCCCTATGTCACACCGCTGAATAGCTGGGTGCATCTTGCGTTTGTGGGAACGCCCTCGGGCGTGACCCTTTACACCAACGGCGTCCAGGCCGCCGCGATCGCCAACTCGGCCGATTCCGTGGCGCTGAACGCATCCGCCCTGGGTTGTGACGATTACACCGTTTATAGTGATTACCTGGACTGCACGCTGGACGACGTGCGGATTTATAACGAGGTGCTGAGCCAGCAAGAGATCGCGAGCATCTACGCGTACGGCCGAATCAACCCCATTCCGTTCGTGACCCTGACCGCCCCGACCAACGGCGCCGGTTATATTGCCTCCACAAACATCACGCTCGCCGCAAATGTCGTCAGCAACAGTTTTAGCCTCACCGGAGTCCAATTCTACGCCGGAACAAATTTGCTCGGCCAAACGACAACGGCTCCCTATACCTGGACCTGGACGAATGTTCTGATGGGCAATTATTCGCTGACCGCCGTTGCGCTTTACAACGGTACGAACAATGCGTCCGCGCCGGTTGGAATTTCCGTCATGCCTGCCACGAACGCGCCCAACGTCGCTTTTTCTGAAACCGGCAGCACGCTGCAATTGTCCTGGCCGGCCGACCACACGGGCTGGCTTTTGCAGGTGCAGACGAATGCCAATACGATCGGTTTATCCAGCAATTGGATAACGGTGACCAATTCGATGACAACGAATGGAATGGTGGTACCGATTCAAACCTGGAACGGCGGCGCGTTTTACCGGCTGATTTATCCGTAGGACAGTTATTTCAACGCCTGGGCGGCCTGGTCGGCGAGGTTGACAACGGTGTTGGGGAAGGTGCCCAGCCAGAACATGCCGGCGATACAGACAGCGAGCGAGAATTTTGCGGCGCCGGAAAGACGGATGGGCGACAAATCCGATGCTTCTTTGCTCCAATAAACGGCTCGAATGACTCCGAAATAATAGTAAAAGGAGATGACGATGCCGGCCAGGGCGGTAAAGGCCAGGCAATAATAGCCGTAGTCCGTCGAACCGGCGGCGATGACGGCCCGGAGGAGCAAGAACTTGCCAAAGAAGCCCGCCAACGGGGGCAAACCGGCCAGTGAAACCATCGCCAGGGTCAAGGTCGTGGCGAGGAACGGCGAACGCTGGCTCAATCCGGCCAGCGCGGAAATGTCTTCATTTTCCAGATGTTGCATGACCAGGACAATCACCGTGA
>JASHPN010000181.1 GCA_030038175.1 Verrucomicrobiia bacterium | reverse complement strand
AGATTGTAAAGCCCCGTGCCGCCGATAATGCCGATCCGATGTTTCATCCGCCCGACTTTGTAACGATGAACCCGCCAAATGACACGCAAAAAATGACGGGGGAGCGCACACGCCCGACTGAACTCGGAGCGCGACTGTGTCTCCCGATTTATCGGGAGACCAGTCGCAGCACGTGGCCATTTTAAACGAGCCAGGATTCCTGTTATTCAGGCTTCGTCGTGCTGCTGCCGGAGCGCGACTGTGCTGAAAGCCAGTCGCAGCAGCACCACCAGCCGGAAGCCATGCGGATTGGCTATGACTCCCCGCTCGCGGACACGCTGCGGCTGGTGCTACGCACACAGCCGCGCTCCTGGGGCAATCGGACACACGCGAAGGCGCGTGTGCTCCCCCCTTGGAGATTGGAATTTAGCAAATTCTTTGGCACCCTCTTCTCAATGCGCGAAAATTTTCAGGCGTTTTGGGAAAACCTCGAAACTTATGTCCTCGAAGTCATTTTTGAAGAAAGGCATGATTTCTGGGCCAAGGTCACGCGCACACTCCTGTTCTGCCTTTCCAAAGTGTTCCATACCGCCGTCAACATCCGCCGCTGGCTTTATAATGTCCGCATTTTTCGAGACAAAACCCTCGGCGTTCAGGTCATCGCGATCGGAAACCTGACCGTCGGCGGCACCGGCAAAACCCCGGTCGTGGAAAAATTTGCCCGCGAACTCCGGGACGCCGGACGCAACGTCGCCATCCTCTCCCGCGGTTATCGCTCCAAACCCAAACCGTTTCACGAAAGGCTGTTCAATAAAATCTTTTTCCGCGAAGACCAAACCCCGCCGCGCGTGGTCTCCGATGGAAAATCCCTCCTGCTGGACTCCGAGATGGCCGGCGACGAACCCTACATGCTCGCGTCCAATTTGCGCGACGTCGTCGTGCTCGTGGACAAGGACCGCATCAAAAGCGGCCGTTATGCCATCGAAAAATTCGGTTGCGACACCCTTTTGCTGGACGACGGATTCCAATATTGGGATTTGCGCGGACGCCGTCATGACGTCGTCCTGGTTGACCGCCAGCAACCCTTTGGCAACGAACATTTGCTGCCGCGCGGCACCTTGCGCGAGCCGCCGTCCCACCTGGCGCGCGCCCACACGATTTTCATCACCAAAAGCGACGGCAAAACGGCGGAACTGCGCGAGCGCATCGCCAAAATCAATCCCGATGCCGCCGTGATCGAATGCGTCCATCATCCGCTCTATCTCGAGGACCTTTTTACCGGCGAACGGAAAACGCTCGATTCTTTGCGGGGCAGAAAGGCGGCGTCCCTGAGCGGCATCGCTCAGCCGGAGAGCTTCGAGCAAAGCCTCGTCACCGTGGGCGCCGAACTCGTTTATTCCAAGCGTTTCGCCGACCATCACCGGTTCTCGCAACAGGAGGTCCTGAACGTGATCAATCGCGCCAAGAAGCGGCAGGCCGATGTTATCATCACCACCCAAAAGGACGCCGTGCGTTTTCCGAAAATTGACCGGCGCGACCTGCCGATGTTCTTCATGCGCGTGGAAATCAAAATCGTCAGCGGCGCAAACGACTTTCAGGACTGCGTCCGCAAAATCTGTTTTAAATGATCATCCTCTATTTCCTGGCCCGGGCACTGATCGCCCTCATCCAATCCTTGCCCCTTCCGCTCGTCGCCCGCATCGGCAGGTTCGGCGGCGCGCTGGCGTTCCGGCTGGACGCCCGGCACCGGCGGGTGGCGCTCGAGAATTTGCAGATGTGTTTGGGCGCAGAAAAATCGCCGGAAGATATTCGCGCGCTCGCCCGGGAAAATTTTCGCCGGATTGGCGAGAATTATTGCTGCGCCGTCAAGACCGCCTCCATGACCGCTGGCCAATTGCGCCCTTATGTTGAATTCGTCAGGACACAGGACCTTGACCCGCCGCGCCGGCTGGTCACGGCCATCGGCCACTTTGGAAATTTTGAATTGTATGCGCGGTTCCAGAATGTTTCGCCCGGTTACCAGTGCGCCACCACCTATCGCGCGCTCAAACAGCCCGAGTTCAACCAACTCCTGCAAACCATCCGGGAAAAATCCGGCTGCCTGTTTTTCGAGCGCCGCACGGATGGCCCCCTCCTGCGCGCCGCCATGAACCGTTCCAATATTATCCTGGGGCTGCTGGCCGACCAGAGCTCCCGCGGCCTGCGCGCGCCCTTTTTCGGACACGATTGCGACACCGGCCTGGCGCCCGCGATCTTTGCCCTGCGCTATCATTGCGAACTTTACACCGCCTTTTGTTTCCGCGTGGCCCTGGCCAAATGGCGGCTCGAACTCGGCGATAAAATTTCCACGCACCAGGACGGCGCTCCCCGCTCGAGCGAAGACATCATGCGCGACGTCAATCGCTCCTTTGAACGCGCTATCCGCCGCGATCCCGCAAACTGGTTCTGGGTGCATCGCCGCTGGAAAGATTGAAACATGGAAATTCCGCGCCGCATTTTAGTCCGGGGAACAAACTGGCTCGGCGATGCCGTCATGACCACGCCGGCTTTGCTGCGCTTGCGGGAAAAATTCCCCGGCGCCCATCTGGCGCTGTTAACTCCCGAAAAGCTGGCGCCGCTCTGGGCCAGGCACCCGGCCCTGAATGAAATCATTCCCATTCTGCCGCGCGAAAATATTTTCGCCGCCGCAAAAAAACTGCGCGCGGGAGATTTTGACACCGCCCTCGTCTTCCCCAATTCTCCGCGGTCCGCGCTCGAAGTCTTTCTGGCCCGCATTCCAAACCGCATCGGTTATGCCCGCCCCTGGCGCAATTTTTTCCTGACGCGGGCAGTCGCTCCCCGCCCGGATGCTGTGACAATGCGAAAACGCTCTCTGCCGGAAATCCAAAAACTCATTTCCGCTCCAATTCAAAACTCAAAACTCAAAACTCAAAATTTTGCCTCAAACCAATCCCGTGAATATTTGCATCTGGCCGCCGCGCTGGGCGCAAATCCGGAACCGTTGCCCGCCAAACTGTTTGTCGCGCCGGAGGAAATTGCGGACGCGCGAAAAAAATTCCGGCTGGACTCCGTTTCAATTCCCATTTTCGGAATCAATCCCGGGGCCGAGTACGGCCCGGCCAAACGCTGGCCGGCCGATCGATTTATCGCCGCGGCACTGGAAATTCGCAAACAGATGCCCTGCCATTGGTTGATTTTTGGCGGGCCGTCGGATCAACAAATTGCGGACCACATCGCACAAGGCATCGGTTCAAGTGTGTCGAATCTCGCGGGGCAGACCTCGCTCCGGGAACTGATGGCCGCGCTCAAACTGTGCCGGATTTTTCTGGCCAACGACACCGGCCCCATGCACGTGGCCGCCGCGCTCGGCGTGCCCGTCGCCACCATCTTCGGCAGCACCTCGCCCGAATTGACCGCGCCCCTTCCCGCAAACGAATCGTCCTTGAAAATTCTGCGCTCGGACGCGCCCTGCTCGCCCTGTTTTCTTCGCGAATGCCCCATTGATTTTCGCTGCATGAACGGAATTGAGATAGATCAAGTTGTCAAGGCGGCCATCGGACTGGCAAATTTATCACCTTGACGCGCTTGCGCTCTTTACTGCGTGGCAGCCGACGCCTGCCGCGCCGTAGCCTGGCGAAGGCGGGTGAGGAGGCTCTGACTAAATCGGTTTAGGGAAAACCGCTCTTCCTGCGCGAATTTTTGGCGAGCACTGTCATCGTCGGACCCCCGCTCGGAGCGCGACTGTGTCCCGTCTGCGGGACCAGTTGCAGCACGTTCGTCTTTTCCATCCTCAATCGTCTATCATCCATCCTCTTTGGTTGCGGCGCCAGCCGCGCTGTGTCTCTGTGGCAAATTCCCACCGCCGCTTGGTGCTTGGAAATCCTGAATTTTATCCCATACTGTTCTCGTGGAAACCGTCACCAAATTGACAAATGAATTGGTCGCCTCGTATGCGCGCGTAGGCGGCATCAACCATTTGGACGGCAAAAACCTGCCCTCCAAACGGGCCATCGCCGCCATGACGGTGGACCTGCTGCGCCTGCTGTTCCCGGGATTTTTTGACGAAAAACTCATCCATTCCTCCGAAATCAAGGTCGAAACTGCTGCACTCCTGGACTCCATCTTTGGCAAACTCGAAGATGAAATCCGCAAGAGCCTCGAATACCGGACACCCGCCGACCTGCCGAAAAAGGACATCCCCAAGGCCGCGCACGCGCTCACGATCGAGTTCCTCGAAAAATTGCCGCGCATCCGCGAAATCCTGCACACCGACATGGAAGCCGCGTTCAACGGCGATCCCGCCGCCGCCAGCCGCGAGGAAATCATCGTTTCCTATCCCTTCGTGGAAGCCATCGCCGTCCAGCGCCTGGCGCACGAATTGTATTTGAAAGACGTCGCCCTGATTCCGCGCATCATGACCGAATGGGCGCACAGCCGGTCCGGCATGGAGATTCATCCCGGCGCGCAAATCGGCTCTTATTTTTTTGTGGACCACTGCACGGGTACAGTCATTGGCGAAACC
>JASHPN010000180.1 GCA_030038175.1 Verrucomicrobiia bacterium | reverse complement strand
GGTGGCGATGGCGCTGGGAATGATGTGTTTGCCGAAGTCCGAAAGGGGGTTGTCCAGCAGTTCCTGGATCAAGCTTCGGTTGAAAACGTAAATCCCCATGGACGCCAGGAATTTTTCACCGCCGTCGCTGATGCCGAGTTTTTTAAGCCATTCGTTGGGCAGGTGAAGCGAATCGAGGATCGCGGGATCCTTTGGTTTTTCCTCAAACCGCGTAATGCGCCGATCTTCCGCGATTTGCATGATGCCGAAGGATTGCGCCTCGACGCGCCCGACCGGAATGGTGGCCACCGTGATGTCCGCGTTCGTTTCAACGTGTTGGGCGATGATTTGGCGGAAGTCCATCCGATAGAGTTGGTCGCCGCTCAAAATCAAAAGATAATCGAAATCGTGATTCAGAAAGTGGGTTAGATTTTTTCGGACGGCGTCCGCGGTGCCTTCGTACCAGGAAGTATTGGTGAGGGTTTGCTGCGCTGCCAGGATTTCCACAAAGCCGCTGGTAAAATGATCGAATTTATACGTGCGCGAAATGTGGCCGTGCAGCGATGCGGAGTTGAACTGAGTCAAAACGTAGATGCGGCGGAAACCCGAATTGATGCAATTGGAAATTGGAATATCCACCAGCCGGTATTTGCCCGCAAGCGGGACCGCTGGTTTCGCGCGGTCCTTGGTCAGCGGAAAAAGCCGCGTCCCCTGGCCGCCTCCCATGATGACACACAAGACGTTGCTCGTGTCCAAAGGCTGGCGTTCGGTTTCTGGCATAAAAATCGGTGCGGCGCCCAGTATATCGGCTGTTTTTCCGACAGCAAGCCATTGCGATGAGGTTGGCCGGCATCCCGCCTGGCCGTAAGGAGTGTACTTCAGCCTCCATCAAATTGCTTGGGGCCGCGCGCCGGGCCGACGGCCGTCGCGACGCGCAGAATGCGCGCAAAATCGGCAGGTATACCGCTCTTTCACCGGCGAAACCAGAACCCGGAAGCCTGAAATTTGAAGAAATATGAGCGGACAGAACAAAGGTTGGGGGGGCATTCGTGCGGCAAAAATTTTAAAAATAATGCTTGCGCACGTGGAAAGCGTATGGGAATATTAAACCAGATGGTTAAATATTCGGCCAGATTGCTCAATCGCACATTTGCCGCGCTGGCGGACCCAACGCGGCGGCGTATTCTTGCGAATTTGGCGGAGGGCGAACGGTGTGTGACAGATTTGGCGCGACCGCACCGGATGTCACTGCCGGCCGTTTCGAAGCATTTGCGAGTGCTGGAGAAAGCGGGACTGATCCGCCGTCATCGCGACGGCCGGGTGCATCGGCTGAAACTGGACGCGGCGCCAATGCAACAGGCGCAGCAGTGGATCGAAGAATATCGCCGTTTTTGGGAGGAGCGTTTTGATCGTTTGGATGAGTATTTGAGGGAACTGCAAAGCCAAAGGCGCGCTCATTGAACGCAGGTTAATCAGATATGGCTGCAAAAAAGCGCAAAAACAGACAAAATTATGCCAACAAATAAAAACGAGACGGATTGGACGGGACATGAATTTGTGATGACGCGGGAATTTGACGCGCCTCGCAATCTGGTGTTCCAGGCGTGGACAGACCCGAAACACGTAGCTCAATGGTGGGGGCCGGGCGGCTTCACAAACCCGGTTTGCGAATGGGATGCGCGACCGGGCGCGAAAATTTACAACGTTATGCGCGGACCGAATGGCCAGGAATATCCGATGGGCGGCGAGTTTCGTGAAGTAACACCGCCGGAGAAACTGGTGTTCACTTGTGGACCGCTGAATCCACAGGGGAAGATGCTTTTTGAGTTTTTACACGACGTGACGTTCACGGAGAAGGACGGAAAAACAAAAATGACGCTGCGCTCGAAGGTGCTCTGGACAACGCCGGAAGCGGGCCGATACATCGGCGGATTTGAGATGGGAATGGAGTCCAGTTTGGAACGGCTGGAGGAGCATTTAAAGAGAGGCCGCCAATCATGAACTTTGGATTTGCGGTGATAAAAAATGGCTGCAACGATGTGGACCGGAACGGTGCCTGACCTCGGAAACATTCTCGAAGAAGAAGCCTCTGGCGAGACATCCAGTGCGGCGAAATGGCATCGCGCGCTCGCAAATCACGACACAATAAACGCCTCAAATTCGCCGTGATGGTGGGGGGGAATTCGCGCCTTAAATTTTGCCGCCCGGCCATTGTATCGGCGTTCCAGGACCTGGCCTACCTTGTGGAGACGCGCGATAACCTCGGCGCGTTCGTGGGGAATTTGCAATTCCAAAAATTCCCGTTTTGGCCGCAATTGAGTCCCAATCTCCTCCAGCAAATGGGAAATGCCGTCGCCCGTTTTGGCCGAAATCTCAACCGCGTGTGGAAACTTCTCCTTTAAACTGATGGTCGTTCCATTATTGCCTGCCAAATCCATCTTGTTTAACACCATGATGACCGGTTTTTCGGCCGCGCCAATTTCGGCCAGGACCGCGTTGACGGCTTCGACTTGCTCCAGGGCCTGGGGATGGCTGATGTCCACCACATGCAACAACAAGTCGGCGCGCACCACCTCTTCGAGGGTGGCTTTGAACGCTTCCACCAGACCGTGCGGCAGTTTGCGAATAAAACCGACGGTGTCGGTCAACAGGGCGTTCTGATTGGTGGGCAGTTTCAGGCGGCGGGTCGTCGGATCCAGCGTCGCGAACAAAATGTCCTTGGCCAGAACGTCAGCGCCCGTGAGCGTGTTGAGCAGGGTGGATTTCCCGGCATTGGTATAGCCGACGATGGAGGCGAGCGGCCACTGGCTGCGCTGGCGCCCGGCGCGCTGGGTGGAGCGGCGGCGGCGGACCAGGTCAAGGTCCCGCGAGATCGTGTCAATGCGCTCCTGCACCTTGCGGCGATCAGCCTCCAACTGGGATTCGCCTTCGCCGCCCCGCATGCCGATTCCTCCGGCCTGGCGCGACAAGTGCCCCCAGAACCGCGTCAGGCGCGGCAGCAGATGTTGCAACTGCGCCAGTTCAATCTGCAATTTGCCTTCGCGCGTGCGTGCCCGCTGCGCGAAAATATCGAGGATGAGCGACGTCCGGTCGAGAATCTTGCAGTTAAAGATTTTTTCAAGGTTCCGGCTTTGGGCAGGCGATAGTTCGTCGTCGAAGATGACGGTGTCCACGCCCCGCCGCCGGCAAAAATCCGAAAATTCCGCGGCCTTGCCTTTGCCGATAAATGTGGCCGGCGCAGGCGACTCCAATTTTTGAATGCCGCGATCCACCACTTCGGCGCCGGCGGTTTGGGCCAATTCCGCGAGTTCATCCAGCAGATCGCCGGTGTTTCCGCCGTTGCGCGATTTGATTTCGACGCCGACGAGGAAGACTTTTTCCGGCCGCGTATTGCGGGTTTCGATGAGCGCTTTCAACTGTCAGGCTATATTAACACTTCGAGAACGAAAAATGAAGGCGATATCAGGCGAATAAAAGAAGAACGGCCTCTCGGCCGTCCTTTTGAATAATGCAAAAATGACGGGTTTAATGCGTGGATGCCGGCGCATTGGTGGCGGCGGAGGGCGGCATCATGCGGTGCATGCGGGGCTGGGTCATCCGCTGCCATTTCTCAAATTGATCGGGAGTCAGGATGGCTTTTAATTTCGTGTTCGTTTCGTCGCGAATCACGTTTAACTTGTCTCGCATTTCCTGGGGAGAAAGCGTCCTGTCCTGAAAAACCGCGTGCCTCTGCTGGAGGTCGGATATCCAAATGGGTTCGACCTGCGACTTTTGAGCATCAGTCAGGTTGAGCATTCTGGCAAATCCGTCCAGGTTCGGACCGCGCATCATGATATGGGGCGCCGCATTTGTGTGCGCGGCCGGATTTGCCGCCGGGGCGTTCGTGGCATCCTGGGCCCGCAACGGACCGCAGGCCAGCAAACCCGCAACTGCCGCAATCGTGAGGATTGTCGTTTTAGTCAATGTCATAAATTTTCAATTCTTCGGCTATTTTTCAATTTTTTCCGGCTCTTTGAAGACAAGCGCCGGGACATATTGATATTAGACGCACTTGATAGCCCAAAGTTACATGCGGCGCAACACCTTTTGCGCGGCCTCGATTGTCTTGCGAATGTCCGCGGCCGTGTGCGCGGTCGAAATAAATCCGGCCTCAAATGGCGACGGCGCCAGGTAAATTCCCTCCGCCAGCATGCCGTGGAAAAACTGTTTAAAACGCGCGCGATCGCTCTTGAGGGCGTCGGCAAGGTTCCAAACCGGGTGCGAGGTGAAATAAAGGCAAAACATGGATCCGCAGCGGTTAAGCTGGACGGATATGCCGGCCGATTTCGCCGCCTGGCGCAGTCCGGTCTCCAGCGCCGCCCCGGACGCTTCCAGCTTTGCATAGGCAGCGCCTTTGTGCCTGTTCAACTCTTCGAGCGCGGCAATCCCCGCCGCCATGGCGATCGGGTTTCCGCTCAAAGTGCCGGCCTGATAGACCGGTCCGGCCGGCGCCAGGCAATCCATGATGGCCGCCCGCCCGCCAAACGCGCCCACCGGCAAACCGCCGCCGATGATCTTACCGAAGCACGTCAAGTCCGGCGCAATGCCGAATCGCTCCTGTGCCCCGCCCGGACCGAGGCGAAAACCGGTCATGACCTCGTCGAAAATCAAAAGCGATCCATCTTTTCGGGTGATTTGCCGCAAAAATTCGAGATAACCGCCGCGCGGGAGATACAAGCCGGCATTGCCGGGAACCGGTTCGACAATGATGGCGGCAATTTCGTTTTGATTTGCCGCAAAAGCCGCTTTGACGGCGTCAACGTCATTGAACGGCAGCACGACGGTATATTTAGCAAAATCAGCGGGCACGCCCGCGCTGTCCGGATTGCCAAAGGTCAGCGCGCCGCTCCCGGCTTTGACCAGCAGCGAATCGGCATGCCCGTGATAGCAACCATCGAATTTGATAATTTTATCGCGGCTGGTAAATCCCCGCGCCAATCGAATGGCGCTCATGCATGCTTCCGTGCCGGAGTTGGTCATGCGCACTTTTTGGACCGCCGGGACCCGCTCATGAATCAACCTTGCGATGGTGACTTCAAGCGGATTGGGAATGCCGAAACTTGTGCCCCGCGCCGCTGCACTTTTCACCGCTGATATGATTTTGGGGTGGGCATGGCCCAGAATGGCTGGCCCCCAGGTGCAGACATAGTCAATCAATTGATTCCCATCCACGTCCCAGAGGTGCGCGCCTTTGGCTTTACTGACGAAAAATGGATTGCCGCCCACCGCCCGAAATGCGCGCACCGGCGAATTGACGCCGCCGGGAATCAATTTTAAAGCCTCCGCAAAGAGTTTTTTGGATCGGGCGTGCGCCATGCATCCAATTTAACGAACTCTTTGGGGGAAATGAAGAAGTATCACTTCCGTGAGGCGCGGAGCCAGGAGCAGCAAACGAGGCGCGATGACTCGCGCGATTCGATTTCCTGCTCCCGGCTCGCCCCACGTTTTACCCCGGCACTATGCGCCGCTCGCCCATCGGGCCCTGTTTAACGCGGCTCAATGCTGCGGACCATACTGTCCGGGAGTCACGGTTGGCTCGATCGGCTGGTTGTCAGGGGCCACAGGATGATACTTCATTGGTTGCGGCTCGTTCTTTTGCATATTGTGGTAACGAGTATTGCGGGTGGCGTGCGAGCGCCAATCCGAATGCTTCGCTTCCCATTTATCGAACTTTTTTTGTTGGGACGGACTCATCGTCATCCAAACGTTGCCGGAACCTAAATAGTAGTATTGCGTGCCGACAACCCCCACGTATTCATTTCCGTCCCAAACGTACGTCGTTGGGTACGAGACTGTGGTCGTGACCACCGGCGGTGGAACCGCAGGCATCGGCGGCGGGGGGTCGGCCCAACAGTACTGTGCAAGCCCCAGGACCGCTGCCGAGAGGATTAATTTCACTTTCATACCTTCTCCTTTCACAAGGGACACCGGGACGGGCTGTCGTCTTTATTGCATAGGTTATGCCAAAAAGGTCAAGGTCATGGACGGCAAAAAAAGAATGAAAAACCCGCCGAAGTGGCTGCATTTCAGGAGATTTCTTTCCCGCCACTGCAAGAAATTCCCGATCGCGTTGCCCATTGCGGTTTGCAAATTGCATTCTTTGGAACTTCTCTCTTTTCTTTTCCGCGCTTGCATGGGGCGGGAGTCGGCAATTATATTCCCCGCCCAATTTACATATGAACCAAACACCTGTTCGAGTTGCAGTCACCGGCGCCGCCGGGCAAATCGGTTATTCCCTGGTCTTTCGCATTGCCTCCGGCGCAATGTTCGGTCCGCAACAGCCCGTCATTCTTCATTTGATTGAAATCGAACCGGCCCTGCCGGCGTTGAACGGCGTGGTGATGGAACTGGATGACTGCGCCTTCCCGCTGCTGAAAGGGATCGTCGCCACGGCGAACCTCGACGAAGGCTTTCGTGGCGTGAATTGGGCGTTGCTCGTTGGCAGTGTTCCGCGCAAAGCCGGCATGGAACGCAAGGATTTGCTCGGCATCAACGGGAAGATTTTCATCGGCCAGGGCAAGGCGATTGAAAAAAATGCCGCCAGCGACGTTCGCATCCATGTCGTCGGGAATCCCTGCAACACCAACTGCCTGATTGCCATGAACAATGCGCGCGGCATCCCGCGGGACCGGTTTTTTGCGATGACGCGCCTGGACGAAAATCGCGCCAAAGCGCAACTGGCCAAAAAGGCGGGCGTGGATGTCACGACGGTCAGCAACCTGGCGATCTGGGGCAACCATTCGGCAACCCAATATCCGGATTTCACCAATGCCAAAATCGGCGGCAAACCGGCCACGGACGTCATCCGTGATGAGGCGTGGCTGAAAGGCGAGTTTATTTCCACAGTGCAGCAGCGCGGCGCGGCGATCATCAAGGCGCGCGGCGCGTCCAGCGCCGCCAGCGCGGCCAGCGCGATTGTGGACAGCGTGCGTTCGATCGCCGAACCGCCCGCGGCCGGCGACTGGCATAGTGTCTGCGTCTGCTCGGATGGGAGCTACGGCATCGAAAAAGATATCATTTGCTCGTTCCCGGTTCGCAGCAACGGGCAAAGGATGGAAATTGTCCAGGGCGTCCCCGTGTCTGAGTTCAGCCGGACGAAAATTGACGCCACGGTTAATGAATTGAAGGAAGAGCGCGCGATGGTGGCGGATTTGTTGCCGAAATAACGGCTAATCAACAGAGCCGCGACCATAAGGGAGCGGGCAGGCCGCACGTGCGCAAGAGGGTCGCAACTTCATTAAAACACTCTAAAAGTTTTGTTGCTTCACATCTTTCAATTGGCAGGATTTAAGCTATCAACCCGGCAATGAAGATTCAAAAAATCCTGATTTCTCTGGTTATTGGCGTGCTGGCTATTTCCGCCTCCGCCCAATCTTTAAGAATGGCCAATGCCAATTATCCCGGCATCTATTGCCGTTTCAGTTCCAATTGCCAGGTTTCTCCCACGGAGCAATCCGATTCCTTCGCGCCCACCAACGTCCCCATTACCTGCGTTCTGGTATCGCGCAGTTTTCCTGGAACTTCCGCGGACAGCAACGGCCACTATGGCTATGAATATCAGCTTACCCTGAACAATAACGGTTCCACGGATACGAACGTTCTCGCGGTGGAATCGTTGACGCTGAATTTCGGAGAGCCGGATTATTTCGCATTTGCCAGCCACGCCAGCAATCAGGCGTGGGTCGTTATCTCGGGAGGGCCCGCCGGGGTTGCGCCGGCTTCGGCGGATTGCACCGGTTCCAAAGTCATCTTCCACTTTGACCCTCCCCTCACGTTGTCCACGGACACGGATCAAAGCACCAACACCTGCTACTTTGGCATGATGTCGCCGGGCGCTCCCAAAATGACACGGGCCGTTCTGACGGGTTCGACCGAGGACCCGCTCAACGGAACGGCGTCCTTCAAGGCAAAGCTCCAGGCGCAGGGGCCGTAAAAGAGTTAAAAATTAAAAAGAGAAGAGGCGGCGTGTTGCGCGCTGCGTATTGCGTCAAGTATTACCGCGAGAACATCGGTTGAGCCGGGCGTTGATTCCGGCTCGGGGGATTCACTTTCATTTTTAACTTTTCATTTTTCATTTTTCATTGAATCTGGCGCATGGCTTTCGATTCATTCCGTGATTTCGTCAGCGCCCTGGACCGTGCCGGCGAACTGAAAAAGATTTCGCAGCTCGCCGCCACCGAACTGGAAATTACCGAAATTGCCAACCGCGAAATGAAGTCTCCGGGCGGCGGCAAAGCCCTTTTGTTTGAAAAACCGACGGTACACGGCACGGTGTCTCCGTTTCCGCTGGCCATTAATACGTTGGGTTCGTGGAAGCGCATGGCCATGAGCATGGGAGTGGATTCGGTGGACGATGCGGCGGCCGAACTGGGTTCGCTAATGAAAGCTAAACCGCCGACGGGTTTTCGCGAAGCGCTCAAACTGCTCTCCACCGCGCTTGATCTTCGCCATGCCAAACCCAAAATGGTCAGTGACGGGCCTTGCAAGGAAGTGATTCATAAATTCGATGCGCCCGGCAGCCTCAAAGAGCCGTGGCCCGGGGCGCCCTATCCGCAGTCCACACTCCCATCCAACCCTCCAACGTTGCTTAACCTTCCGATTCAGCAATGTTGGCCTTTGGACGGAGGCCGTTTTATTACGCTTCCCTGTGTCGTGACGAAAGATCCGGACACCGGCGAACGCAACGTAGGCATGTATCGCATCCAAATTTACGACGAGCGTACGACGGGCATGCATTGGCAGTTGCAGAAAGTGGGCGCCCGCCACGGGCGTCGCTATTATGAAACCGGAACGCGCATGCCGGTGAGCATTTTTATTGGCGGCGACCCGGTCTTCGCCTTTTGCGCCACCGCGCCATTGCCTGACGGCCTGGATGAATTTTTACTGGCCGGTTATTTGCGCAAGAAATCGATTCCGCTTATCAAATGTGAGACCAACGATTTGGAAGTGCCGGCCAATGCGGATTTCGTGATCGAAGGTTATGTGGATCCCACCGAACCGCTCCGGGAAGAAGGCCCGTTTGGCGATCACACTGGCTATTATACATTGCCCGAGCCCTATCCGATCTTTCACGTTACAGCCATCACGCATCGCAAGGACGCGGTCTATCCCGCGACGATTGTGGGCATCCCGCCGATGGAGGATTTTTATATCGGCAGCGCCAGCGTGAAGTTATTTTTGCCGATATTCAAAATGAATTTTCCCGAAATCGTGGATATCGCGCTGCCGGCGGAAGGTGTTTTCCACAACCTGGTCTTCGTGAGCATCAAAAAGACCTATCCCATGCAGGCGTATAAAATCATGCACGGGCTTTGGGGCATGGGCCAGATGATGTTCACCAAATATATTGTGGTCGTGGACGACGACGTGGACGTGCACAACACAAGCGACGTTTTGTTCCGTCTTTGTGCCAACACCGATCCTCAGCGCGATTCCATTTTCACGAAAGGCCCGGCGGATGTTCTGGACCATGCGACCAGCGAAATGGCCATCGGCAGCAAACTGGGAATTGACGCCACCAAAAAATTGCCGGGCGAAGGATTCAAACGTCCCTGGCCGCCGTTGATCAAAATGGATGAGGCGATCAGGAAAAAGGTTGATGGGATGTTTGGAAGGTGAGAAGACGTGTTCCGTATTGCGTGTTGCGTCAAGTATGTTCTCGCGAGGTAATCAACGGCGGAATGTTGAAAACACACGAGTGGTGTCACGGCGCGTCGCCGAGGTCCTCTTTAAATCGGTGTAGAAACCTGGCAACGTTGGCAAGCGCATGGACATGTTGTTGGAATTGCCCTTTTGGCACGACGAAAAGCAGCACGATCTTAACGAGTTTGCCATCGAGCGTGTCAAAATTAATTCCACGACGCGAACGTCCGACCGCTCCCACTAATCCAGAAACCAAATCACTCGAAGCATGCGGTATCCCGACGCCGAATCCGATTCCTGTGGTCATTGATGATTCTCGCTTTTTAACGCTCTCCACAATTGCGTCCCTGTGCTCTGGCTTAATCTTTTGAATGCTGACGAGATAGCCAATCAATTCGTCAATAGCCTCCCAACGGTTTTCTGCCTTTAGGTCAACGACCTTCGTCTCAGGCCCGAAAAAGTCGTTTAAATCCATAATGATTTCACATCAAATGCCCGTAATAGACGTGCGTCTCGTATTCAAACGTGACACGGCCATTCGATTGGTGGTCTGAAAAAACCTGCTTCAAAGCCACGAGCATTTCATCGTGTTTAGGCTGCCCGGGCGCGGGTGCATAGGATGAAGACAATAACCGGCCCTTGATTCCTTCGAAATCGAACCGCTGGTTTTGGTAAAAGTTTTTGAAAAGGGGCGGCTTGCCAAAAAAGCTCTCGACGACTTCCGGTTTGTCGGTGCGGCGATGGCAGGCCTGGGCGTAATCCGTTCCAAATTCGCACAGCAGCTTTTCGTAGTCCGTTTGAAAAGGCGCAGCGTCAGTATGCCGGTCATTCCAGATAATCATCAACCAACCGTTGGGTTTCAGGATGCGCAAAAATTCCGGGCGGCATCGCGCCTGGTCAAACCAATGAAACGCTTGCCCGGCGGTGATAAAATCCATGCTTTGCGCGGGGAGCGAGGTGGCTTCGGCGGTTCCGTCTATGCTGGTGAAATTGGAAGAATTCATGCGCTCACCTTCCGCGCGCATTTCCCTGTTCGGTTCGACACCGAACACCCGGCAGCCTGCCTTAAGAAAAATTTCCGAAAGTTTTCCGGTGCCGGAGCCAATATCCGCAATGACAGAATGCTCCGTCAGGCCGCAATCGCTCCGCAAAAGATCCACGATTTCCGCGGGATAGCCGGGCCGATAGCGGGTATAGTTCTCCACGCGATTGGAAAACCGTTTTGTCGGGTCAAATCGGCTGACTTCAGGCATGCACCGCCTCTTCAGATTTTTTTCCCGTTATTTCAAAATAAGCAGCGTCAGGACAAATCTCCATTTCGTCGGACCATGCAATTTGGCCGTGGTCACCGATATAAACAGTTTTGAAAAAAGCCTCATCCTTAAGCGGCGCGAAAATTCCCCGTCCTGCGAGGCCTGATAAATCTAGAATGCCGGTTACCCCATCCGCATACGTCACACGTATTTTGTGATCGGACGAGGGCGTTATTTTGACTGGCCGAACCATGTATTTAAGATGCCATGGCAAAAAACCCGCGTCAAGGAAACCGGGCTGGCGCTCAACTTTGCCCCAATTTTCTCGATTTTTCTGTCGCCGCCCTCACGGCATTGATGACGGTCGCCCGCATCTTGCCCTTTTCCAATTCGTGCACGCCTTCGATGGTGGTGCCGCCGGGGCTGGTGACCTGGTCTTTTAAAAAGCCGGGATGTTCGCCTGTTTGCAGGACCATGCGCGCGGCGCCCAGGACCGTTTGCGCCGAGAGCCGGGTCGCGATGTCGCGCGGCAAACCGGAAGCAACGCCGCCATCGCTCAATGCCTCGATGAACTGATAAACGTAAGCCGGCCCGCTGCCGCTCAGGCCGGTTACCGCGTCGAGCAGGCTTTCTTTGACATGAATGGCAATGCCAACGGCCGCGAGAAGCGTCTTGGCCAGTTCGCCGTCCGCGGCGGTTGCATTTTTTCCCAGCGCATACGCCGAGGCCGATTCGCCGATCAGGGCGGGAGTATTGGGCATCACGCGGATGACGCGCGCGCCGGCCGGCAGGCCATTTTCCAGCCGGGTAATGGTCACGCCGGCGGCAATGGACATCAGCACAGAATCTTTCCTGGACCGGAGCGGATCACGGATTTCTTCCAGCACGGCGGCCACATAGTCAGGTTTCGTCGCCAGAATGAGGATATCGGCAAATTTAACGGTTTCGATGTTCGAGACAGTGACTTTGGCGTCCGTTTCGGCGGCAAAATGCTTGCGCGCGGCTTCATGCGGGTCGCTGGCGATAATCAGGCGGCGCGCCGTAAGTTCGGACCGGATAAAACCTTTGGCCAATGCCGTGGCCATTTTGCCGGCGCCGAGAAATCCAATTTTTAATGAAGTTGCCATAAGCGTTTTTTAACAGGGAGAGGCCGTTTGAGGAAGCGAATTTCATTCATTTCAATTTCACTTGAATAAAAAATGAATTAAATTAGTTTAGATGCGGTCGAAAGGCACAAATGATTTCAAATCGTAGTTCATGGGAAACGTTCGAGGAAATGCGGCAAGCCGCCGAAGCCGGTGATCCGCAGGCGCAATGCTATCTGGGCGTCTGTTATCAGACCGGCCAGGGCGTCGCGCAGGACTATAACGAGGCTGTCAAATGGTTCCGGCGGGCAGCGGAACAAAACGATGCCGTGGCCCAATGCTACCTGGGCGTCTGTTTTTTGAACGGCGCGGGCGTGCCGCAGGAATTTGGCGAAGCGGCCAAGTGGCTGCGGGAGGCGGCGGAACAGGGCGATCCGGCGGCCCAATTCAACCTGGGCGTACTTTATGAAACTGGGCAGGGTGTGGCCCAAAATTACGCCGATGCGCTCAGATGGTATCGGGAGTCCGCGCGGCGCGGCTATCCGGCCGCGCAATTCAACCTGGGCGTTTTCTACGAGCAAGGCCACGTCGTGCCTCAAAATTTTGAAGAAGCCGTCAAATGGTATCTCGCCGCGGCGGAACAGGAATGCGCCCCGGCCCAATGCAATTTGGGTTTGTGTTATCAGACCGGCCGCGGCGTTCCGCAAAGCTCGGCGGATGCGGTCAAATGGTTTATTCGCGCAGCCCGCCAGGGAGATAAAACCGCGCAGCACAACCTTGGCCTGCACTATGCCTCGCAGGAGGAGATGCAGGAAGGGGCCGATGCCCTGGCCGCCGGCGCCGCCCCGGAAAAAGAGGGCGGACAGGGTTAACGGTCGGACAATTCCCTTAACTTTACCTCCGCCAAACCCCGGTCAATTGTTTCCGCGGCCAAATCCCAGCCTGCCAAAAGCGATTTCGCTTTTCCGGCGACGAATAACGCGGCGCCGGCGTTGAATAAAACCGCGTCCCTCTTGGGACCACGCTCCTTGCCGGAAAAAATGTCGAGGATGATCTTTGCGTTTACCGCCCTGTCGCCGCCCACCAAATCAGCCAGGACGGCCGGCTGCGCGGGAAATTCCCGGGGCGACAAAGTCGAAACCGCGAACCCTCGTTCCTGATAGAACTCGGCAATGGTGTTTTCGCCCAGAGTTGAGAGCTCGTCCAGAAATCCGGCGCCAGGCGCTTCACCGCACACGACCATCGCGCGGCGGACCCCCAGGGATTGGAGAACGCGCGCCAGCGGTTCGCACAGTTCCGGCCGCGGCACGCCCATGAGCATGGCCGATGGCCGGGCCGGATTGAGCAACGGCCCCAGCAGATTGAAAATCGTGCGCACACCGCGCTCGGCGCAAAGCTTACGCGCCGGGCCAATATGTTTGAAGGCCGGGTGGTAGTCGGGCGCGAAGAAAAACGCGAAATTGCGTTCCCGGATTGAACGCACTGCTTCCGCAGGCGTCAAATTTATCCGAATGGCCAGCGCCTGGAGCACGTCCGCGCTTCCGGCCTGCGAGGTGATGGCGCGATTGCCATGTTTGGCGACGGTCACGCCTGCGGCAGCGCAAATCAGCGCCGCGGCGGTGGAAAGGTTGAACGTGCCCAGCCGGTCGCCGCCGGTGCCGACAATGTCGAGAATTTCACGAGAACGGATTTCCGCATCGAGCGGCGGCTCGATTGCCTTGTCGCGGAGGGCGCGGGCGAAGGCCGCGATTTCATCGGGCGTTTCGCCTTTGCGGCCCAGGGCCGCCAGAAAATCCGCCTTCAGCGCCACCGGAACGTGTTCGTCCGAAAGCTGTTCCACCGCCTGGCGCGCGTCGTTGTCGTTCAACGGGCGCCCGGCGTTGAGATGGTCAATCCATTTTTCGAGCACGGCGGGATTTTATCGTGAAACTAAAAACATGAAACCGGAAAGTTCTCCATTTATCGTTGTTTAGCGCTTCCCGTTTGGGCCACAATTTCGTAACTTGGCGGACTCGCCGTGTGTCTAATTGTGCGTCGCGGGTGGTTTAATATCCTTTATGAGGAACAAAAGAAGTAAATGGGGCCTCTGGCTCGTTTTGTTGTTGTTGGTCCTGGCGGTTGCCGGCGGTTGCGTGTGGTATTTTACCAGGAGCCAGGCCGACGCGCCGCAATACAACACCGAGGCCGTTGACCGCGGGGATTTGACGCAATCGGTTACCGCCACCGGGACCTTGAACCCGGTCACCAACATATTAGTGGGTTGCCAGGTTTCCGGGACGATCAGCAAGATTTACGTGGATTACAATTCACTCGTGAAAGCCGGCCAATTGATTGCGGAAATTGACCCGCAGACCTATCAGGCGCAAATGGCGCAGGCCGAGGCCAACCTGGCCAATGCCAAAGCCAACCTGGAACTGCAGGAAGTCGAAACCAAACGCGAGAGCGAATTATTCACGAACAACCTGGTTTCCGGCTCGGACTTTGACACCGCCGTGGCGACGCTCCATGAAGCGGAAGCGACGGTGCAATTGGACGAGGCCGCGGTAAACATGGCGAGGGTCAACCTTGGTTATTGCAAAATCTATTCGCCAATAAACGGCATTGTGATTGTCAACAATATCGAAGTCGGCCAGACCGTGGCCGCGAGTTTTAACACGCCCGAACTGTTCCAGATCGCGAATAATCTCAAAGAGATGCAAATTGACTCCAGCGTGGCTGAGGCGGACGTAGGCGGCGTGGTCGACGACCAGGAAGTGGACTTTACCGTGGACGCGTATCCCTACCGCACGTTTCATGGGTCCGTCACCCAGGTCCGCAATTCCCCGACCACCGTCAACAATGTTGTGACTTACGATTGCGTTATCAGCGTGACCAACTCGGACAACAAACTAATGCCCGGGATGACCGCCAACGTCTCGATCGTCGTCGCGCAGCGCACCAACGTTATGGAAATTCCAAACGGCGCCTTGCGCTTTCGTCCGCCCGATGACGCGGTAATTATCACCAATACGCCGCCCGCCGAAACGGCGGCGGCACCCAGCCTGGCGGGCAAACATTCTCATCGGCACAGTTTTATTGGCGCCGTTCCCATCCTGACGCACACCGTCTATGTGCTTGCCGGCGATGCCGTTCATCCAAAATTGGAAATGGTCCAGGTCCGGACGGGAATCACGGACGGCGTTGACACCGAGGTCCTGAGCGGCCTAAAGGAAGGTGATAAGATCATTACCAGCCAGGTTTATTCGGCCGATAGCTCCGATCTGAACCGTTACCGGCACATGCGATAACTTCAGGAGATTTCATGTCCAGTAATGCCGTCATCCAACTCGTTGATTTACACAAAGTCTATCACACCGGTGAAGTGGATGTTCACGCGGTGCGCGGCGTCTCGCTGGAAATCCAGCCGGGACAATTTATCGCGATCATGGGCTCAAGCGGTTCGGGCAAATCCACCCTGATGAACATGATCGGCTGCCTGGACCGTCCGACCAGCGGAGAGTACCAACTGGACGGCGTCAACGTTTCCGCGCTGGATCGGGACGCCCTGGCGGAGATTCGCAATGCGAAAATCGGCTTCGTCTTTCAAGGCTTCAATTTGCTGTCACGGACATCGGCGCTCGAAAATGTGGAGATGCCGATGTTATATAACCACCGGCGGGTCCATTCCGAAGAGCAGCGGGAGCGGGCCCGTCAGTCCCTGGAAATTGTGGGCCTGGCCGAACGGGCCGATCACCATCCGAACCAGCTTTCGGGCGGACAACAACAGCGCGTGGCCATTGCCCGCGCGCTCGTCAACCGCCCGTCGCTGTTGCTGGCCGACGAGCCGACCGGAAACCTGGACACCCAGACCAGCATCGAAATTATGGGGGTTTTTCAAAAATTAAGCGACCAGGGCATTACCATCGTTATGGTTACTCACGAACTGGACATCGCCCGCTACACCAAACGCATGATTGTTTTGCGCGACGGGAAAATTGTCACCAATGAACCGGTTCGCGACCGGCTCAATGCGGAACAGGAATTGGTGAAATTGCGCCAGGCACAGGCGGCCGTAAAGCTGGCGTGAATATCAATAAACGACATATGAATCTTGCGTTCCGCCCCCCAAAACAGAGCCGCGACCGTGAGGGAGCGTCCTTTGTCCAGCTTTCGCATATCGCTGGGCGAATTCAGCGGTTTATAACGGACGCATGGCGACCCCGCTTGCTCACGCGCGCGGCTCTGTTGGGTTCCAGCCTGTGAGAATCATTGCCTCTATCCGAATCGCTCTCCGGGCGCTGCGCCGCAACAAAATGCGGTCGCTCCTGACTATGCTGGGCATCATCATCGGCGTCGGTGCGGTCATCGGTTCGGTGAGCCTGACCAGCGGAGCGACCAAGGAGGTGGAAGACCAGGTGGCCAGCCTGGGCGAAAGCATTCTTATCGTTTTCTCGGGGAATTATACGAGCGGCGGAGTCCGGGGTGGATGGGGCAGCGCGGTCACGCTGACGGCGGACGATGCCAGGGCGATCTCGCGCCTGCCGGACGTCGTGGCCGTCAGCCCGGAAGTGCGGGACCGCGAACAGGTTTTCGCCAACGGCCTGAATTGGAACACCGAGGTGATGGGGGAAGGCCCGGACTACCCACAAATTAGAAATTGGCAGGTCGCCAGCGGTTCCATGTTTGGAGATGCGGAAGTGCGCAGCCTGGCCAAAGTGGCCGTTGTCGGCCAGACGGTGGTAGATGAATTATTTCCCAATGAAGACCCGGTGGGACAAACGATCCGGATTCGCAACCTGCCCTTCAAAATTGTGGGCGTCCTGGTCCCAAAAGGTTTCAACCTCTTCGGTTCGGACCAGGATGATATCGTCCTCGTGCCGTACACCAGCCATATGCACCGGATCACGACGCGCAACTTCGTCAACGATATTCAGGTGGAAGCGGAAAACAACCAGGTGATTGACAAGGTGCAGAATGAAATCACCGATTTGCTGCTGACGCGGCATCGCAGTCCGGAGCAGGATTTCACGGTGCGCAATCAATTGGAGTTAATGCAGATCGTGACCGCGTCTTCCCGGGCGATGGGCTTTCTCCTGGCCGGAGTCGCGGCGGTTTCGCTGGCCGTGGGCGGCATCGGGATCATGAATATCATGCTGGTGAGTGTCACGGAACGCACCCGTGAAATCGGCATTCGCATGGCGGTTGGCGCGCGCGCGGCGGACATTTTGATCCAGTTTCTGATCGAGGCCGTCACGTTGAGCGTGATCGGCGGAGCGATTGGCATTGTGGCCGGAATAACGTTTTCGCTCATCGTGGCCTACGTGAAACACATGCCGGATGTCACTCCCATCGTTTGGATTGTGATCGCGGTCGTGACCAGCGGCTTCATCGGCGTTGTTTCCGGATTTTATCCGGCATGGAAAGCATCCAAGCTCGACCCGATTGACGCGCTGCGTTATGAATAACGCCGGAGCGCGCGAGCCGCGCTCCGATGGCAGCCAAATGGACACGAAGATTTTGCCGGCCCACACGCCCGAGCTTTTTCAGACCGCCGTCCGCCGCGCCGCTGACCTGCTGCGCGCCGGCCAGACCGTCGCCCTGCCCACCGAAACCGTCTATGGACTGGCCGCCAACGCCCTGGATGAAAACGCCGTCGCAAATATTTTTCGCATCAAACGACGGCCATCCCGCAATCCAATCATTGTCCATGTTGCCAGCCTGGAAATGGCGAAACGTTGCGCCGGCATTTTTCCCGATCTGGCGGAAAAGCTCGCGCAGGCGTTCTGGCCCGGACCGCTGACCCTGGTTTTGCCTCGTGCGAACATAATTCCGAAGATCGTGACCGCGGGAGGCGAAACCGTCGGAATCCGGTGGCCCTTTCATCCATTGATTCAAGCGGTCATCCGCGAGTGCGGTTTCCCGCTGGCCGCTCCGAGCGCAAATTTGTCTAACCAAATTTCCCCCACCAGCGCCGCTCACGTCCTGAACCAGTTGGGCGGCGCGATTCCGGTGATTGTGGACGGCGGCCAGTCCGCCGTGGGAATCGAATCGTCGGTGCTGGACTTGACCGTCTCGCCGCCGCAAATCCTGCGCCCGGGGATGATTCATGAGGAGTCGCTGGCCGCGGTGTGCGGCAAAGTGCGGGCCGCGGGTCCGGCGGGAAAAAGCCCGGTATTGCGAAGTCCCGGCATGTTAAAGAAACATTACTCGCCGAAAGCGAAATTGCTGGTTTTGAACTGGGCCGATGAGGCCGGCCTTAAATTCAAAATTCAAAACTTAAAATTCAAAACTGAGAATTGTCACATTATTGCCCACACGCAAATTCCTTCGCCTGAGCCGTTCGCGCGCGTTTGCGTTATTCCCCACGACGCCGAAGCGTTTGCCCGGGCCATCTATGCGGAGTTGCACCGCTGTGACGAGGCCGGCGCGGAGGCGATTATTGTCGAAGCGCCGCCGGAAACCCCGGCATGGTCCGGCATTGCCGACCGTTTGCGCCGGGCGGCGGCCTGATGCCTTCGCAGGCGAGTGAAAAAGAAGGTTCAGGGGTTGGACAGCGCGGTCGAACCAAAGTCTGCCTTCCAACGATCGGAATCTGTCAAAAACAAGCCCGACATTAACATGGCTGAACCTGAAGGCGCATG
>JASHPN010000179.1 GCA_030038175.1 Verrucomicrobiia bacterium | reverse complement strand
ATAGAGGACGGGATAGCGTTTGTGGGCGCGGGGATTATATCCGGGCGGCGTATAGACGACGAAATCCCGGTCGTCGCCGGCGACGGCGGAGTGGAAGAAATGGCGATGAAGAACGCCATGGGGCACGTCGGCGATCTGCCACGGCAACGACGCCGGCCCGGGCACTTCCACCTGGCTGACGGTGCTTTGGAGGTTGTATTTGATGAACGGGTTTTTTGGATCAATCATGCGCACGCCGTCCACGTCGAAGGTGTAAGTATAAATATCAGGCTCAAGGGGAGCGGTGGTAAAGGTCCAAACGCCGTTGGTCCCTTTTTGCATCGGCGAATCAGGGACGCTTTCGCAATTCACACGGACGTTTTGCGCGTGCGGCGCGCGCAGGCGGAAGGTGACGGTGTCGTCCGGATTGATTTCGGGCGAAAAAATCGTTTGCGCCGCCGCCGGCATGGCGGCGAGCAGGATGAGAAGCAGAATGTGTTTCATGGGGGGAAGAGCGTGTTACGTGTTGCGTGTTCCGTCAAGTATTGAGGGGCGAGGTACCGCGAATAACGTTGGTTTGTCCGGGGCATGTAAGGTTCATAGGTGACGCAAGTAGCGGCAGGCGTCTCGGCCCGCCGCAGAGCCGTTGCTTCCAGCACGGCGGAACAATCGTCCGGCTGCCGTAAGAAATTCGTGAAGCCTGGATCGTCCCCCGCTTGAACGTCTCGTCCGGGCGGCTGGAAGCCCGCCCTCTGCGTCGGGCCGGGAGGCCCGACGCTACGGCTGTGGCCACATTATTGAATCGTAAATCGGACGTGTTCAAAATGATCGTGGTCTTTCACACTTAAAAGGCCGTCGGCGCAGGCCCAACCCGTTGGCGCGGCGGCCAATTGGTCGTAGTTTAAGCGCGGCAGGGTCAAGGGATTGTCATTGCCAATTTGTTCGGTGACGGCTGACGGTTCGTGGTCCATCCACGTTTCCAGGATTAGATCGCGTTTGGCCGGGCGATAAGAGCCTTCCGGCGCGGAGATTTCCAGAACGGTGGATTGCGCGCTGCTCGTCTGATGGAAGGTCCGTCTCATAAAGTCCCCGCGTTCGTATTTCATGCTGTGTCCATCGTCTTCATACAACGAGGATTGCGAGTCGGCCGCGGGCGTGAACAGCACATGTAGAGGGTTGCCCGGCATTTGGCCGGTATTTTGAACGACGGGCTGGCGAAAAATGAAGCCGCCGCCGCGAACAAACATCGGGATGGAATCCAGGGTCACGGGAATGCTGATGGTGGTGTCGCCGCCATAACGTTTGCCGGTCCAATAATCGAACCAATCGCCCGGGGGAAGATAGACATTCCGGCTGTCCGCGCCTTCCCACAAAACCGGGGCGACCAGCAAATCGGGGCCAAAGAGAAATTCGTCTTCGATTTTGGCGGCGTATTCCTTTTCAGGAAAATCCAGGAAGAGCGGGCGGAGCGCCGGAACGCCCGTGCGGCCGGCCTGTTCCATCTCATTGTAAATGCAGGGCAGGAGTTCATAGCGCAATTCAATGGCGCGCTTGTTGATGGCTTCATATTTCCAGCCGAACGACCACGGCTCCTTGTCCGGCGTGGAGATTTCCGTGTGCATGCGCATAAAGGGATAAAACACGGCCACCTGGAGCCAGCGCGTACAAAGTTCCGCCGAGGGCATGCGCACGAAACCGCCGATATCGCCGCCGACAAACGGAAAACCCGAAATCCCCAGGCCGAGCAGCATGGAAACCGATTGCCGCAAACTCGACCAGTCCGCGGTGGCGTCACCCGTCCAGACGGCGGCGTAACGCTGGCCGCCGGCAAACGACGACCGCGTCAAGACAAACGCCCGTTCCTCGGGGCGCAATCGCCTCAATCCTTCGAACGTGGAGCGGCTCATCAATTGGCCATAGACATTGTGAAGTTCGAGGCTGGTCGAAGGCTGGCCGTCGTTGTTAAAAACGATGCTCGGCGGCATGGTTCCATTTGGCATGTCAAAGACGGAGGGTTCGTCCATGTCATTCCAAATGCCGGCCACACCCACGTCCAGAAGGCTTTTGTAGAGCGAACCCCACCATGCGCGGGTGGCCGGGCGGCTGAAATCAGGAAAAACGCTAAGCGCCGGGTCTTTATCAGCGCGCGAAGGCCAAACCGGCCCTTCATAGACGCGGCCATCCGGCCATTTCACAAAATCATTGCCGGCCAGGCCGGAGTCGTAGGGAGCATAGCCTTTAATCGCCGGCGGATGGCCATCGAGAATGGTGACCAAATGAAAACCCTGCGCGCGCAAATCAGAAATCATCTTCTTTGGATTTGGAAAGCGCTGATGGTCCCAGGTGAACGGTTTGTAACCGTCCATATAATGGATGTCGAGCCAGAGGCCGTCCGCCGGGACTTGTTTTTGGCGAAACGTGTCGGCGAGCAGCCGGACGCGCGATTCAGGATAGTAGCTCCAGCGGCATTGATGGTATCCCAGCGACCACAAAGGCGGCAGCGGCATCCGTCCGGTCAACGCCGTGTAACGTTCAATCACCTGTTTGGGATCGGGGCCGGCAATAAAGTAATAATTCAAATCGCCGCCGTCCGCGCCGAAGGTGAGCAGGTTGGGTTGCTCGCGGCCGATATCAAAGAAACTGCGCCAGGTGTTGTCGAGGAAGATGCCGTGCGCGCAGCCTTTTTGCAGGACCATAAAGAACGGAACCGAAACGTAAAGCGGATCAGTGCTGGAATCATAGGCGGGAGTGTCCGAGTTCCACATGACGAAATTGTATCCGCCCAATTGCCAGCCGCGCTTGTCGAGCGAACCGATTTTTTCGCCCAATCCATAAACATGTTCGTCATCGTCCAATTTTTTGGCGACGCGAAATTCGTTCCCGGCCAGGGAAATGCCGCGCGCGGGATCATCGGCATCCAAAATTTTGCCGGCGACATCGGCGAATGAAATTCGCAAGGGCGAATATCGCACCGTGATCGTGAGGGCGGGCGTGGTGAGCGTGGCGAAATCGGATTTGATATCGGCATTGACGGACGGCTTGCCGGGGTCGTGATTGATCACCGCCCAGGAATGGTCGCGGCCAAAGGCCGGTTGGGTGGTGAAGCGGACGCGGATGATTTCGTCTGAAAGCGGGGTGATAGCCAAGGTTCCCTGGGTGCTGTGAAATAGAAGCGTGCGGCCATCCCAGGCCGGAGCGGGCATCGCGCCGAGGGTGGTCCAGCCCGCCGTCGTCCCGCTCGGTGCGGGACTATGGCGCGGCAAGCCGGCGCCGGGCGGATTATCCTGAGCGGAAAGGTTTGAGGCAGAAAACAGCATAAAACATGCAAACACAAATTGGCAGATTTTCATATCCGTTTTTGACAGTTTAATTTGGGGAAGGGTTGAAGGAGGCGAGGTTTTGGTTTTCCTGGGAAGGTTCTTTATGGCCGGTCATCGGAGCGCGGCATTCAT
>JASHPN010000178.1 GCA_030038175.1 Verrucomicrobiia bacterium | reverse complement strand
AAACGAGCAAGCCAGAGTTGTGAAATTAAAAGGTAAAAAGGAAAAATTAAAGAATGGCGAAAGAAAGATTAAAAATGGCTGGCGTGGTGCCAGGGGCGTCTGATTCTCCTTCACCCCGGTCCTCTCCCGCCCGCCTTCGCACGGCTTCGGCGCGGCAAGCTGGGAGAGGGAGAATTGTCCGCCGAGAGTTGGAAACGACTAACGACCGACGCGGTTCAGGAGCTCAATGCGCGAATCTTTGCGAGCTTGTATTGGTTTACCAGACGATCACATCGTCAAGTCTCACTGTCAGTGCGATCGTTTTCACCGTCCTCATCGCTTTCGAAAGATCGGGCGAGGCGGATCAACATCAGGGCGCCGAAGGCCAAAACGATGGCGGCGGCGATCAGGCCTTCCATGACCTGGCGGAAATGCTCGCCGGACAGGGAACGCAAAGGAAAGGTGAGCCACCACAAAGCGGGAAGCAATACGACGGCGGCGCCTTTGGTGATGTCCATGCGTGAGCCCTTCGGCCGGTTTTTTGGCCAAACTTTCCGCCAGAAATAAATCGTGCTGAGAAAGCCGATCACGGTCCACACCAACACCTGCCAGCGCCAGTGAAAAGTCAGGCCGCCATCCGGTTGGCGGACAAAGCCCGCGAGCCATCCATACGCGACCGCCAGGCTTGCCGCCGTGGCTACGATTACCATGCGCTTGAAAGGCATGTCCTCAGCGGCTGAGGACTGCGTCGGTGGCGCGGAGTCAGGCATAACAAGTTATGCTACCGCAGAATTTCAGGGCTGCAAGCCTGGGGAGACCCGTCTATTTCGTATTTACGCGCACTGACGATTCTGTAAAATTGGCAGTCTGAAAAATTGTTCCGGATAATGGATTATGGCCGACGAAGCATTTGTCCCGCAAATCGCGCATGACGCGGTGGCGCGGGGGTTTCATGCCATGGCCAAGCCGGTGAGTTCCACGTGCAATCTGGATTGCACGTATTGTTATTACCTGAGCAAGGAGACGCTGGCCGGCGGGCCGCCCACCGGCCGAATGTCGGACGAAATGCTGGAACGATTCATCCAGCAATACATCGCCGGCGTCACCGGTCCGGAAGTGGTTTTTTCGTGGCAGGGCGGGGAGCCGACTTTGATGGGCCTGGAATTTTTCCGCAAGGTGATCGCTTTGGAAAAGAAACACGCCAAGCCGGGCCAAAAAATTCAAAACGATCTGCAGACGAACGGGACGCTGCTCGATGACGAATGGTGCGGGTTTCTCAAGGAGAACCGGTTTCTCGTGGGATTGAGCATTGATGGCCCGCGCGAGATCCATGATTACTACCGCGTGACGAAAGGCGGCAAGGCGACCTTTGACAAAGTTTTTGCCGCCGCCAAGCGGTTGCAGCGCCACGGTGTTCCCTTCAACACGCTGACGTGCGTTCACCGGTTCAATGGACGAAAGCCTTTGGATGTCTATCGTTTTCTTCGGCAGGAATTGAATTCGACTTACATTCAATTCATACCCATCGTTGAGTTCAAAAACTTCAAGCAGGTCGCCCCGCAGAAATGGGATGATCGCACGGCGCCGAGGGACGGCGAGCCGGAGGCGCGTCCAGGGAATCCGAATTCCATCGTCACGGAATGGTCGGTGGACCCGGAGGATTGGGGATATTTTTTGAGCCGGGTTTTTGACCGCTGGCTGGACCGGGACCTGGGCAAGGTGATGGTGAATCATTTTGAGACGCTGGTGGCGCAACACATGGGCATGCCGTCGCAAATGTGCGTCTATAGCCAAAACTGCGGGCGCGCGGTGGCGGTGGAGAATGACGGCGGCGTTTATTCATGCGACCATTATGTCTATCCCGAGTATCGCCTGGGGAATTTAAAAACCGGGCAGCTTGGCGACATGGTTTTCTCGCCGGCACAAAACCAATTCGGCGCCGCCAAAAGCGAAACCCTGCCGCAATACTGCCGCCAGTGCGCCTTCCTGAGGGATTGCTGGGGTGAATGTCCCAAGAACCGGTTCATTCGGACCCCTGACGGCGAGCCGGGACTGAATTATCTGTGCCGCGGCTTCAAGCAATTTTTCGCGCACGCCATTCCGGAAATCGAGCGGATTGTGGGAAAGATTCAGGGGCAGCCGATTAAGCCAAGGCCGAGGATGTGAGATGCCCTACGGATAATATTGCCAGCGGGAGATTTGCGGGCGGGGTTCGCCGGCTTCGACCATCCGGGCGATCAGCCGTTCGCGGAGGTCATCGGTGATTTTGCGGATGCTTCGGTTGCCGGAATAATGGACCAGGGCCGGAGGATCGGCGCGGCCGGCCAGATTGATAATTTGGGCAGGGTCGGCGAAGTTGTTGTAGAGCTGATAGTCGCGATACGTCATGCTGCCGGAGTCGGTGCGGGTGTCCGCGTCGGGCGCGAGCGCCACATAGGTCCATTCGGGCGTGCGAAGCGCCCGGGCGGTTTCCGATTCGCTGATTTGAATAAATACTTCATTGCGCCAGGCAGCCCGGGCCGCGGGGTCGGTGAGGAGCGGCAGAAAACTTTTTCCCTGCATGGTCTCGGGAATCGCGAGGCCGGCGGCGGCGAGGAGGGTGGGCGCAACGTCCACCAGGCTGACCATTTCAGAAATTCTTTGGCTGTGGTTGAATCCCGGTCCCTGGATAATGAGCGGGATATGGGTGGAACTGTCGTGCGGACTGCGTTTGTATTCCGTGTTGCGCGTGCGGAAGTGGCAGCCGTGATCGCTCAGGAAGACGACGATGGTATTGTCCTCCAGGCCCTGCTCACGCAAGGTCGCGAAAATCCGGCCCATGCTCTCATCAATGCTTTTGCAATCGCCGTAATAATTCGCCAGTTGAAACGGCCAATCGCCGGGAAAAGGGCGAAGGTCGGGAGGGGCATAAGGATTGCGGAATTTTTCGTCGTAGCCTTTGGG
>JASHPN010000177.1 GCA_030038175.1 Verrucomicrobiia bacterium | reverse complement strand
CAGGTATTGACTGGGCGAACGATGGCAACACGGACCATCATTTCTCAACACTCCATTTCGCAGTTGGGCATACGTCCTCGAATGGCGTTGAGATCCTGAAATTGCTCTTGGCCAGCAAGGCGGACGTCAATGCGAGGGCTGAATATCGTATGACACCATTGCACCTCGCCGCCAAATCTGGCAATGCGATGGCGGTGAAGCTTCTTATTGAGCATGGGGCGGATGTCAATGCCCAACAAAGAGATCGTAAAACACCACTGCATCTTGCGGCATCAGACGGAGACATTGAGATCGTCAAACTACTCGTAGAACACAAAGCTGACGTAAAAGCGAGAGATCTTTACAAGAACACACCGTTGATGTGTGCAGTTGTAGCGAAGCATAAGGAAGTCGAAACCTTCTTGCGCCGGCACGGTGCGAAAGAGTGATAGCACAACAAAAACCAAGGTCCAGGGTTTTGGACGCTCCCTCACCCGCCTTCATCCCGCTCGGAGCGGATGCGCGTCAACCTAAGAATGACGTATTTTCCGAACGTTTTTGCCGCCGCAGGCGCTAACTGAGTGCCCTGACAGGGCGCAGGAAATTAGCGCTTTGCGCGAGCGCCACAGCGCGCATCTGATTTGAGGCCTTTCCGAAAACAAAAATCCACATTTCGTTCACGCCTCTCCGCCGAATGTCCATGCGTCGCAACTATTTAAAATAAAATGACTTACATGGCTGAAAGCACCTTAAAAAACCTTCGTTTACTTGGTTCACACCCTATACCCAAAAGAAATGTGCCTGTCGCGCCGTACCTTCCGAGCGAAGGCGGAGGCATCCCCGCCCGACTCTTGTCGCGCCGCAGCCCCGTTCTGCGTATACTCGTCAAACTATTAACCCTCAGGTTGGCGCGTATGCGCTCGGAGCGGGACTATGGATAGGCAGGCGATCGCGGCTCTGTTAGGTTGATTGGCAGCGAAAAATCCGTGTAAAGTCGTGTCTATCCGTGGTTTAATTACTGCAATTCGGAACTTTTTTTGATATTTTTATACAAATTTCGGCCCAACGGTGTCTATGAATTGAAATCGTGAATACAAAGTCTTCAGGCTGGTTCGAAGCATTTTACGAGGCAAAAGCGGCGGCCCTGGTTTTGTACGGGCGCGCCCTGGGGCTGAGCCATGGCGAAGCGGAGGACGTGGTGCAGGACACATTCCTGGCACTGATGCAAAGGGACGAATCGCCGCGCGAGCCGGAACATTACTGTCTCCGCAGCTTCCGGAACCGGGCGCTGAACTATAAACGCTCGCTCTGGCGGCGGCTCACGCGGGAATTGGAATCGCAACGCTGGTTCGAAAAACAGGCGGACGAAAGCCCGGCCGAACGCGCGGCGATGCGGCAATTGGCCGCGCTGCCGCCGGAACAACGCGAAGTGATTGTCCTGAAGATTTGGAATGATTGCACGTTTGAAGAAATTGGCGAGTTATTGGACATATCGCCCAATACCGCCGCGGGACGTTACCGTTACGGCCTGCAAAAACTGAAATCGCAACTGGAAGGATCATGTTATGAAAGAGACGAATCCGTTGGAGACGCAATTGCGCTCCTGGCGGCCGCGCCGGCCATCGGCCCGGCTTAAGCGGCGGTTGTTTGGTTTTTCATTCCCGGCCGGAACGGCGTGGATCGCCGGCTCGCTGGCGCCGGCCACGGTGTGCGCCCTGCTGACCGTGGGTTTGCTCGACGATACGCGCACGGGAGTTTCGTATATTTCTGTAAATGAATCTCTTACAAACAATTTAAGCAATGCCGCCTTTACCCTGGACGGCTTTGCCAGCAAGCAGAATCATTGGGCTTCCGTCACTTTTGATTCGACAAACCGAAGCGGATTCGGCTCTACTATGCCTTCTTTCCGCCAGTGAAGTGAAGTGTATTGGCGGAAAATTTTTTCGAGATGAACAAAGATAAATCACAGCCACAGAATGGAACCAAACCGCAAAATGGAAAACAGAACTCAAAGCCGGCTAAACCCGCCGCCGCCGCGCCGCCCGCTGCCGCCGCGCCGGTTCGGGTAAAAGTCCCGCCGTTGTTTCGCCGGATTGACTGGCTGGCGCTGATCATTGCGTTCGTCGGCGTCTGGGTCGTTTATCTTTGGACGCTGGCGCCGGAACAGACGCTCGAGGATTCCGGCGAGCTGTGCACCGGATCGTTTTACGCGGGTATTCCGCATCCGCCGGGATATCCTTTTTGGGCAATTTATTCCTGGTTTTGGACCTTCATCCTTCCCATTGGCAACGTGGCGTGGCGCGTGGAAGTGGGCGAATCCTTCGCGGCGGCGATGGGCTGCGGTTTGCTGGCGCTGATGGTTTCGCGCGGCAGCAGCATGCTCATTGAAGGTATTGAGGAGTTAAAAACGATTTCCCGGCGCTGGGAAACGGCGATCTGCCTGGTATCGGGATCCGTCGCGGGATTGTTGCTGGGTCTGGGGCAGTTTATGTGGATTGAGTCGGACGTCATTAACCGTATTTCGCTCTTCGGTGTGCCCTGGCTGCTGGCCATGTTGGTGCTATTGATGCGCTGGAGCTACGCGCCACAACAGCGCCGCTACCTTTATGTAGCGATGTTGTTCTTCGGCTGGCTGGCCACCATCCATCAAACTTTGATTTTGGCCCTTCCGGGTATTGAGATGCTCGTCGCACTGGTCTATCCCAGGCTGGGACGGGACCTGTTTCTGTGGAACACCATCGGTTATGGGGCCATCCTGGCCCTGACGGCGGCCGGAACCATCCCCGCCATCAACGCGATGACTTCCATAGAAAAACTCATTTTTCATTTCGTGGGATTGGGTTCGTGCGCTGCCTGGACGGGACTTTATTTCAAGTCCTTCATTGACATGAACCAATTGAAAAAAGAATGGCTTCAATGGTTTTGGTGGGCGCTCGGCATTTTCTGCGCGGCGGTCCTCCTGATCTTCCTGGTGCTCCTGGTGTTTCAGCCGGCCGCGGGCGCCAGTCCCAGCGCCACCACGGCTTTTCAGCACCTCTCGGATTTCTGCGGGACCGTCATGCAATTCCTCACGTTCGCCTATGGGGCTGTCCTGGCGCTTTTTGCCGTCGTTTGCGTTTGGAAAGGGATTGAAACGCGCCAATTCGGCCGCGAACTGTTGACCGGGTTTTTCCTGGGCCTGGTTTGGATTGTCGGCGTGTCCGTCTATTTGTACGAACCCATTTCGTGCATGACTGATCCGCCCATGCAATGGGGTTATCCACGAACGGTGGAAGGTTTCTTTCACACGCTGAGCCGCGGCCAATATGGCACCGAAACGGGCACCAATCTGCTGCAGGACCCGCGGCAGTTTTTGTTCCAACTCTATTACCTGGCCGACGGTCTGTCGGAATCGTTCACATGGGCTTACCTGTTCGTAGGATTGATTCCGTTTGCCTTCCTGCTGAAAATGCACAAGCGGGAACGCAACTGGATTCTGGGGGTGACGGGCATCTATTTCTGGACTTCCGTCATCTTTGTCATCCTGCTTGACGTCAGCGCCGACCGGTCCACCTCGGAGTTGAACAAGGTCTTTTTCACGGCCTCCCATTCCCTGTTTGGCATGATGATCGGATATGGTGTGACGATCCTGGCCGCCTACGTGGTGACCCATTATGAAAAAATCCGGGGCTGGTGTTTTGCGGGGGCGGGATTTTTCCTGGTGGTGGCTTTGTATGGCCTGGTCAATGCCGTCGGAAAGCTCTATTTCGGGCCCGGCGGCCAGCTCAGGATCTCCTGGCTGCCGGACTGGGATTTTTGGAGTTTCCTGGCCTACGGCCCGGATGGCCAATATGGCATTTCGGAGATCCCGCATTGGATTGGGCAGGCGTTTGTCAAAGACCATTTCGGGCTGCCGATCTATGCCAATCTCATCCTGGTCGCGTTGCCGATCATTTTCCTGGTGGCGTTGTCGGTTTATCGCACTCGCGGCCCGGCGGCCATCCTGCTGGCATTGTTTTGCGTGACCCCGCTCTGCTCGGGCCTGGACCACTGGTACAAATGCGAGCAACGCAACCATTGGTTTGGTTATTGGTTCGGCCACGACATGTTTACTCCGCCGTTTTTGGATAATGGAAAGTTAAGTTATGACAACGTCCGCCGCGCGCAATTGCTGAAAGAGCCCGCAAGGGCCAAATACATTTATCCTGAGATGACGCGCGATGCCATTTTGTTTGGCGGCACGGACCCCGGCCGTTTTTGCCCCACCTACATCATCTTCTGCGAGAGCTTCATTCCGCATCGTTGCCAGCCCAAACAGGACCAAAAGTTCGACCGGCGCGACGTTTATATCATCACGCAAAACGCGCTGGCGGACGGGACATATCTGGATTATTTACGCGCACAATACTTCCGCAGCCACCAGAAAGACCCTCCGTTCTTCAGCGAAATGTCCAAATATCTTTTCAGCATTGGCATCCATTCCTGGCGCAAAGCCCTGGGCGTCAACATTGACAAGCATAGAGATTGGAGCCAGACCGACCTCGAACGGGCCAATATCCCTCCCGACCAGGTGCAGCGGGAAGACCAGGCGGAAGATGACCACGACAATGCCGTGGCATCGGATGGACTCTATGGCTTCGTGAATTCGACGCTCTACGACGTGCTGGACGTGCCGGCCCTGGCGTGGGGCCGGCATGTGGAAGCCTACCGCCGCGCGGAAGGCGTTTATCCGCCGAAGGAGATCTATATTCCTTCGCCCGAGGATTCACAGAATTGTTTCAATGAATACTACTCCGACGTGGAACGCCGGATGCAACTGGGCCAGCTCCAGCCGGGCGAAGACGTGAGCGTGGATCCCAATGGCCGGATGCAGGTTTCCGGCCAGGTGGCCGTGATGATGATCAACGGCCTTTTGTGCCGGGTGATCTTCGACAACAATCCCACCAACGATTTCTTCGTCGAGGAAAGTTTTCCGTTGCCATGGATGTATCCCTACGAAACGCCCTTCGGCATCATCATGAAGATCAATCGCAATCCTCAGCCCGAGCTCACGGAGGCCGAGATGGATCGCGATCATAAATTCTGGAGCGATTATTCCGAGCGGCTATGCGGGAATTGGATTACTTACGACACGACCGTCCAGCAAATCGCCGATTTTGTACAGAAGGTTTACGTCCGAAACAATTACCAGGGTTTCACCGGAGACCGCCGGTTTGTGCGGGATGAAGACGCGCAAAAGGCGTTTTCCAAACTGCGCAGTTCCCAGGCGGGAATGTATGCGTGGCGGTGCGCCCTGCCGCCGGATTCGCCATACCACCAGCCAACACCCGAGTTGCAGGAAGCGCTCCGGCGCGAAACGGATTTCGCGTTCAAACAGTCCTTCGCTTTTTGTCCTTTCAGCCCGGAAGCCGTCATGCGTTACGTGCAATTCCTGATGCAATATAATCGGATTGACGACGCGCTGGTGGTGGCGCGGACCTGCCTGAGCCTGGATCCCTATAATGGCTCGATCTCCGACCTGGTCAACAACCTGGAAAAATTCAAGAGCCAGTCCGCCGATCGCGCCAAGGCCCAAATGACTCTGGGCAAAATGGAAGAGGAGGCGCAATCCAACCCGACCAATTACCAAAACATCTTTTCCCTGGCCGGTTATTATCTGGAAATGAAGGACACAAACCGGGCCGATGAATTGATGGACCGGGCGGTGGCCAGTCCGCACGCTCCGGTGGACGTGTTTCGAGGGGTCGCGCAGTTTTACGCGCAAACCGCGCAGTTTTTCAAATTGGAAGGGGTCCTGCAAAAGCTTACCGAGGCGGAACCCAGCCAGCCTGAATCCTGGTATGATTTGGCGCGGCTTGAAGTGATCCTCGGCAAGCGCGATGAAGCGCTCAAGGATTTGCAGACCTCCATTGAACTGAGCGACCAGCGGCTCAAAACCAATTCCAAGGCATTGGATATCCGGGCCGCGGCGCGGAATGAGGCAGGATTCAATCCCCTGCGCGGCTTGCCGGAATTTGAAAAACTTGTTCCGCCTTGATTTCTATTTTTTGGCGAATTTGCCCCAGGTGAACAAGGCGCAGACGCCAAAGAGCAACAGGTTGAAAAACGCAAGCGTTTGAAGCGGAACCTGCAGGCGATGGAAATGCGACAGCATAAACGGCATCGTCAGTCCGTAGCCGACCGCCAGGATGATCATGAACGGCACTACTTGAAATTTGGATCGGGCCAGCAAATCGTTCACCATCACGTTTGACATCGCCAGCGGTATCATTGCGCCGGTGTACCAGGGAATGAGGGCCATCGTGCCGGCGACGTCCCGGGAAGTATATATAATCCTGACCGCCAGCGGCCCCGCAACCGTCAGTCCCACCATCCCGCAGAACCCCAGGATCGCCGTCCCCAATACCACGATACCGAATAAATTGTTTTTTTCTGACTTTGCGTGAGAATGCACAATTTTGGGAAACATCACCGTGGCCAGGGGGAGAACGATCCATAATAGACCGCGCGCCATGGTCCCGGCAGCGGCATAAGGTTTCATCTCGTCCGCGCTGAAATAGGCCATAGTAAACATGGTGTCGGATGCGAACATGAATTGAAAGGCCGCGAACCCCAGCAGCAACGGCATGACCTGGCGCAATAGACCCAGGCCGTCAAATGGTTCGGGTTTAACGGACCAAAGATCGCGAGTCCGCCAAATGCCGATGGCTGCGGACATCGCCACGCCCAGCATTGCTCCCGTCATTAATCCCGCGGCTCCCGCTCTAAAGGCGAGCACCAGGGCCGCCGCGATGGCGAAGCGGCCTACTCCCCCAATAATCTGGGACCAGCCCAGCCAGAAAAAATCCTGCCGCCCCTGCAGCACTCCGGCAAACATCGGCATCCATATTGAGAACAGGATCATGGGGAGGGTCACGAGCAACCCCGCGACGCTGGGGAGGTGCCAATTCCTGCCAATTTGATCGCGAAACAAGAAGACCAGGACAGCGCCAATGGCCCAGACAATAAATGTCCAAAGCCATCCCAGGCGCACCATGCCGGAAATCTGCCGTCCTTGACCAAGAGCCAGTTTCTGCGCCGCCTGCTGGGCGAAGACGCTTTGAAAGGGCATCGTCGGCAGGCAGGCCACGACCATTAACAAAACGACGAAGGCGCTGTATTCTGAATCTGCGATCTTTTTGTTCAGCGGATGGACCGCCAGCGTCATTAATCCCCCGGCAATATTGGCCACCATGAGCCATCCGCTTTGGCGAAAAAACGCCGCGTGCGGCTTGTGATCAATCGTCTGAGTCGCTTCTTTGGTTGCAAGCATGTGCGTTTGACACTAGCAAAATATTATGGTTCAAGAAAGCCAATTTGCGGTCATTCCGGCAAAATTCGCACATTTATTTGACGAATTACGGAGATTCCATTTGATTTTCGGCATTCGTCCTCTATCGTCCGGCATGGGGGATTTTGCCAAGTGAAAGGAATACTATGAAAATTACCTATTATGGCCATGCCTGTTTCGCCGCGGAAATCGGCGGCAAGCATCTGCTCTTCGATCCCTTTATTACCCAAAATCCGCTAGCCAAATCGGTGGATATCAAAAAAATCAAAGCCGACTACATCCTGGTTTCGCACGCGCATGACGATCATTTACAAGACGCGGGCGAAATCGCCGGCCGCACCGGCGCGCTGGTCATCGCCAATTTTGAAGTCGCGGAGTGGCTTGCAAAAAAAGGCGTAAAGAAAGTCCACGGACTGAATCCCGGCGGCAGTTTTTCATTTGATTTTGGCCGCGCAAAATTTGTCCACGCGATTCATTCCAGTTCGTTTCCGGACGGTTCGTACGGAGGCACGGCCGGCGGGTTCGTGGTCGAATCAGCGGAAGGCAATTTTTACTATTCCGGAGACACCGCCCTGACGCTGGACATGAAGCTCATCAGCGAAACCACCCGGCTCAAGTTCGCCGTCCTGTGCATCGGCGGCAATTTTACGATGGATGTGGACGACGCCATTCGTGCGGCCGGGCTTCTCCAATGCAAGGAGATCATCGGAGTTCATTACGATACATTTCCCCCGATAAAAATTGATCAAGCCGCGGCCGTCGAAAAATGCCGCGCCAAAGGCGTGACGCTTCATTTGCTGCCGATTGGCGGAACATCAAACTTTTGAACTAAGATTAAAGCAAATGCCAGATGTTCCAGTGAGGTCGAGACCCGGTAATTCTTACCGGCAGGCGCAGCCGGATATCGTCGGAAGCGGCGCCGACTAAAAGCTGGTATTTCCCCGGCTCGACAACGTATTTCTTTTGCGTCGTGTCCCAATAACGGAATCGTCCGACCGGAATTTCCACGGTGACGGTTTTGCGTTCGCCTTTAGCCAAATGGACCCGCGCAAAGGCGCATAACGATTCCTTCGGTTG